>SKUV01000106.1 GCA_007129775.1 Paracoccaceae bacterium
CCGGGTTCGGGGCCACGGGCGGCTCCGAATCCCTCGCCCCCCATCAGCAGGCCCACCGCCTCGCGCGTCAGGTCATGGGCGGGCTGCGCCGCCGACAGCCGGCCGTTGAAGATCACCGCGATCCGGTCGGCGATCTGGAACAATTCGTCCAGATCCTGGCTGATCACCAGCACCGAGGCGCCATCGCGCGCCAGATCCAGCAGTGCCTGCCGGATCAGGCTGGCCGCGCCCGCATCCACCCCCCAAGTGGGCTGCGACACGACCAGCAGCCGCGGCTTGCGCAGTATCTCGCGGCCCACGACGAATTTCTGAAGATTGCCGCCCGACAGGTCGCGCGCCTCGGGGTCGCGCGGGCCCTTGCGCACATCAAAGGCACTCGTGACGGCATCGACCCAGCCGAGCATCCGGTCACGCTGAATGAAGCCGCGGCGCAGAAAGCCGTTGGCGGCATGGCCCGCCACCAGCGCGTTTTCCGACAAAGCCATGCGCGGCGCGGCGGCATGGCCCAGCCGTTCCTCCGGGACAAAGGCGGCCGAGCGGCGGCGGCGCGCGTTGATCCCCTCCTGCCCGATGGGCGTGCCCTCCAGCGTGATCGCGGCGGCCCGCGGCACCAGAACCTCGCCCGACAGGGCGGCAAACAATTCGTCCTGCCCGTTTCCGGCGACGCCGGCGATCCCCAGTATCTCGCCCGCGGCCAGTTCGAGGCCGACGCCCTTGAGGCTGGTGCCTTGCGGGTCCTCAGACGGCAGATCCAGCCCCTCGACCCGGAGCCGCACCGGCCCGCGCGCCGCCTCGGCCCGAACGCGGCTCACATCGGCGATCTGGCTGCCCACCATCATCCGCGCGAGGCTTCCCGCCGTCTGCTCGCGCGGGTCGCAGCGTTCCACCACGCGGCCCAGCCGCAGGATCGTCGCGGCCTCGCACAGGCGGCGCACCTCGTCGAGCTTGTGCGAGATGTACAGAACCGCGCGCCCCTCCCCGCGCAGGGTGCGCAGCGTCTCGAACAGCCCTTCGGTTTCCTGCGGGGTCAGCACGCTGGTGGGCTCGTCGAGGATCAGAAGCTGCGGGTCCTGCATCAGGCAACGCACGATTTCGATGCGCTGGCGTTCGCCCACCGACAGCCGCCAGACCGCGCGCCCCGGCTCCAGCGGCAGGCCATAGGCGCGGCTGACCTCGCGCAGCCGCTCGGCCACCTGTGGCAGCGGCGCCGCCTCGTCGAGGGCAAGCGCCACGTTCTCGGCCACGCTCAGCGCGTCGAAAAGCGAGAAATGCTGGAACACCATGCCGATGCCCAGCGCGCGGGCCGCACGGGGATTCGCCAGCGTGACCGGCGCGCCCTGCCACAGGATACGCCCGGAATCCGGGGCCAGCAGGCCATAGAGCATCTTGACCAGCGTCGACTTGCCCGCGCCGTTTTCGCCCAGCAGCGCATGGATCTCGCCAGGCATCACGGTCAGGTCGACCGCATCATTGGCAACCAGGTCCCCGAATCGTCGGGTCAGCGCCTCGGCAACCAATAAAGGGGTCCGGTCGGCCACTGATTGCATCGTCCTTCGCACCCGCTCCGATGACCCCAAAGCAACCACCCCGCCGCTGCCCGGAGTCGCGCCACCGGAAGTCCCCCGGCACGGCGCCACGGCGTAGAAGAAGCGTTAGCCCAGACCGTCGCCCACGGCAACAATCCAGCGCATGAAACCGCGGCAGAAACGGGATGCGGCTGCCCGATTATTGCGCAGAGAGCCCCGGCTTGCCGGCCTTTCGGGCATATACTCCGGCCATCTGCCCACTTTTCCGGCAACGTCTGTCGCCGCGACCTTGCTCAGGCCGCGCGGGCCTGCGTCATCGCGGCCAGCGCTTCATCCAGCAGCCACAGCCCCGCGTCGGGGCGGGCAGCCCCTTCCGACAGGACCCGACGCCAGAGCCGCGCCCCGGGCTGGCCGGCAAATAGGCCCAGCATATGCCGCGTGACCGCATGCAGACGCCCGCCCGCCGCCAGATGCGCCGCGATATGGGGCCGCATCGCCGCCACAACCTCGGCCCGGGACGGCGCCGGGCGCGGATCGCCCCAGATCGCCGCATCCGCCCCGGCGAGGATGTCATAAGGCGCCTGATAGGCCGCGCGCCCGATCATCACCCCGTCCATTCCCGCAGCAAGATGGGCCTGCGCTTCGGACAGCGTGCCGATCCCGCCGTTGATGGAAATGTGCAACGCCGGAAACGCCCGCTTCATCGCATGCACAAGCCCGTGATCCAGCGGCGGAATATCGCGGTTCTCCCTGGGCGACAGCCCCTTGAGCCAGGCCATGCGGGCATGAATGATCACCCGCTTCACGCCGGCATCGGAAATGGCCTGCAGAAAGGCGGGCAGCACCTCTTCGGGGCGCTGGTCATCCACACCGATCCGGCATTTGACCGTGATCTCGGCGCAGCAGGCCGCCGCCATCGCCGCGACGCAATCGGCCACCAGCGCGGGCGTTTTCATCAGCACCGCCCCGAAGCAGCCCGATTGCACCCGGTCCGAGGGGCAACCCACATTGAGGTTGACCTCGCGATATCCCGCCTCGGCCCCCATCCGCGCCGCCTGCGCCAGTTCGCGCGGCTCCGACCCGCCCAGCTGCAGCGCCAGAGGTTGCTCGGCGGGATCATGCTCCAGCAGATGCAGCGCCCCCCCGCGCACCAGCGCCGGCGCGGTCACCATTTCGGTATAGAGCAGGGCATGGCGCGAGATCTGGCGATGAAAGAACCGGCAGTGACGGTCGGTCCAATCCATCATGGGGGCGCAAGATAATGTCGCTGCCGCAGTGGCTACGTTATTGGGCATTCAGCATTCTCCTCTGAGCCGCCCACTACCGGAACGGACCCGCTGTGCACACCATACGCACACGGCGACTGTACAGCCACCCCACCCCGCGCAAAGACAGGTAAACGGCGGCGTCTGGGTGGGGTTGCGTTGAAGCGCCGTCACGATCGAACCCTGCGTTCCTGCGCGTGTCGGGACGTGGGGCGAACC
>SKUV01000409.1 GCA_007129775.1 Paracoccaceae bacterium
CCCGGGCCGCGCCGGAGGCGGTGCAACGGGCAGGAGGGGCGCGGGATGCGCAGAGCCGAGACGGTGACATTCGGGGGCGGCGGGCCGGGCCGGCGGCTCGACCGCGGCGGGCGGCTGCGCGACGATCCCGGCGAACTTGCGCTGCTGTGCGCCGATCCCCGGGCGCGGGCACTGCCGGTCTGGCGCGGCAAACCGCTGATCGCGGGACCCGCGCGGGATCGGCTGGGCTGGCTGGCGCTCGATCATCCGGTTCTGGCACTGGCCGATGATGACAGGCTGTTTCTGGGGCTCGACGAGGCCGGGCCGCGCTTTGCCGTCGATATCTCGGGCTGGACACCGCCCGATCTGGATGCCGCGGCGCTGGCGGCGTTCTACGATCCGACCGAACAGCGCCACCCGGCACTGCCGCCCGACCAGCTTTTTGCCGAATTGCGCGGGGTGATGGCGGCCCTGAGCCGGCGCGAGGCCGAATTCGCCGCCACCGCGCGGGCGCTGGCGGGCTGGCATGTGAGCCACCGGTTCTGCTCGAAATGCGGGGAGCGCAGCGAAATGGCCGAGGCCGGCTGGCGCCGGTCCTGCCCGGCCTGCGGGGCGCATCATTTCCCGCGCAGCGATCCGGTGGTGATCATGCTGGTGACCCGCGGCAACCGGCTGCTGCTGGGCCGGTCGCCGGGTTGGCCGGCGGGGATGTATTCGCTGCTGGCAGGCTTCGTGGAACCGGGCGAGACGATCGAGGCCGCGGTACGCCGCGAGGTGGCCGAGGAAACCGGCATCCGGGTGGGCGCCGTGCGCTACCTCGCCTCGCAGCCGTGGCCGTTCCCGTCCTCGCTCATGCTCGGCTGCGGGGCCGAGGCCGAAAGCGACGAGATCGCCATAGACCCGGCGGAACTCGAAGATGCCCGCTGGATCACCCGGGAACGGATGGTGACGGTGATGGCGGGGGGCGATCCGGAAATCACCGGAGCCCGCCCCGGCTCGATCGCGCGCTTCCTGATCGAGCACTGGCTGGCCGACCAACTGGACTGAGCACCCCCGAGAAGCGGGCGGCACTCGAGGGCGCACCGCATGCGGAGCGGATGACCACGGGCAGCCATGCGCACCGCCTCGGTCGGGCGCTCTATCCCGGCCCCGCTGGGGCCGCGCGATCCCCCGAACGCCAGCCGCACTGCCCGGGAGGCTCTGGCGGCGGTCTTCGTGCGGGCGGGGAAGGACAGTGCCGAAACGTAGCAAAACACGAGGGCATCGGATGGCCGTGGTCAGACGCTCGCAACGCCTGTGGTGAGCGGTTTATGCAGGCCTTGTCCGGACAACCTTACGCGCCGCACCCGGCCTCACCAAAGCCGCTGCCCGGGCCGCTTGCGCGGCGTTCACCGGGCGCGCGGGAACGTGCTTTCCAAACATGTCAACGGCTCGCGCGCTGGCCCCCTGAAGGCATCGGCGGTGCATTCCGGCGGCCGCCCGCAGCCTCAGCGGCTCGCTTGGGCCGGATAGACCCCGAGGATCGTCAGGCGCGAGGTGAAATAGCGCAGCTCTTCCATGGCAAGCTGCACATTGGCATCCTCCGGATGGCCCTCGATCTCGGCGAAGAATTGCGTGGCGGTGAAAGAGCCGTCGACCATATAGCTTTCCAGCTTGGTCATGTTCACCCCGTTGGTGGCGAACCCGCCCATCGCCTTGTAAAGCGCAGCCGGAATGTTGCGCACGCGAAAGACGAAGGATGTGATCATGCCATGGGCGCCACGCCGGGTGAAATCGGGCTCGCGCGCCATGATCAGAAAGCGCGTCGTGTTGTCGGTGCGGTCCTCCACATGGCGGGCGAGCAGGTTCAACCCGTAGATCTCGCCGGCCAGTTCCGAGGCGAAAGCTGCTTCGGCCGGGTCGCCCAGCCGGGCGACCTCGCGCGCGGCGGCGGCATTGTCCGACCAGTTCAGCGTCGCCAGCCCGTGCTGGCGCAGGAACCCGCGCGCCTGCCCCAGCAGGATCGCCATGGACCGCACCCGCCGGATGTCGGAAATCTTCGCCCCCGGCACGGCGAGCAGGTTGACATGGACCCGCACGAAGGCCTCGTCGATGATGTGCAGCCCGCTGTCGGGCAGCAGGTGGTGCACATCCGCCACCCGGCCATAGGTGGAGTTTTCCACCGCGATCATCGCCTCCTCGCAGGTGCCGTTGCGCACAGCCTCGACCGCATCCTCGAAGGTGGGGCACGGCATCGCCTCGTGATCGGGCCGTGCTTCGCGGCAGGCCTGATGCGAATAGGCACCGGGTTCGCCCTGAAAGGCTATACGTGCGACCATGGTGAGACTCCGGTTCCCTGGCCCCGCCTGGGGCGTCTGGTCGCGGTAAGTATCGCTTGAACTTCCCGAGGGGAAGCGGGTAGATACCGGCCAACTCTGATATGCAGCACGGGACGCGACATGTTCGACACGATGGTCTACACCAAGGCGCTCGGGGCCCTTTGTGGCGCTCTGCTCATCTTTCTGCTCGGGAAATGGGTTGCCGATGAAATCTATCGCCCGATCAACCGCGGCGCCGAACAGGCTTTCGTGATCGACACGGGCGTGGAAGAGGCCGAACCGGTTGCCGAACTGACCTTCGACGAAGCCTTCATGCTGGCCAGTGCCGATGCCGGCCAGCGGCTCTGGAGCCAGTGCCGCGCCTGTCACGCGCTCGATGAAGGGCGCAACGGCGTCGGCCCCTATCTCTACAACGTCATGGGCCGTCAGGCGAATTCGGTGGAGGGGTTCAACTACTCCGGCGCGCTGCCCGATGTGGAGTGGACGCCGGTTGAGATGTCGGCCTTCCTCGAGAACCCGCGCGGCTACGCGCCCGGCACCTCGATGAGCTATTCCGGCATGTCCGGGGTGCAGGATCGTGCGAATCTGATCGCCTACCTGATCGACAACTCGCCGGATTACGACGCGCCGACCGATGCCGCGTTGGTGGTCGACGAAGCCCCGGCAGAAGACGAGGCCGTCGCCGAAACACCGGCCGAGGAAGCCCCGGCGGA
>SKUV01000005.1 GCA_007129775.1 Paracoccaceae bacterium
ATCATCCTCGAAGGGCCGGGCGCCGAGCGTGTGACCGCAGCCTTCCAGGATACCTTCTGGGATGCCCTCGAGGGCGCGACCAGCGCCGAGTTCGTGGAGCGGTTCCGTCCGATCATCGACGCCGCCAACGAAATGTAATCGCCCACGAGGCCGCCCCGCCGCAGCCCCCGGGCGCGGCGGGGCGGACCACGACCTGCGAAAGGCCCGCATATGAAAGCCGTCTCGCTGTTCTGGCGCGGTTTCGATCTGCTGCTCAACATCCTTGCCATTGTGGCCGCCGGGCTGCTGGCTTTCATGTTTCTGTCGATCATCTACGATGTGACCACGCGCAACCTGCGCATGTTCACCGTGACATGGGTGGTGGCGGTGACGGAATACGGGCTGCTTTACGTCACCGCGCTGGGTGCGCCGTGGCTTCTGCGCGAACGCGGCCATGTCTCGATGGAGGCGCTGCGGTCCATGGCGCCGGATGCGTTGGCCTATTGGCTGGAAAAACTGGTGCTGGTGATGTGCCTCGTCGCCTGTCTTGCGGCGGCATGGTTCGCATGGCCGGTGATCCAGCGAAACGTCGGCATGACCGATGTGCGCGCCGCCTTCATCCCGCGCTGGACGATGTTCGCGCCGATCCTGCTTTCCTTCGGGCTCTGTGCGCTGCAATTCGCGCGGTTCCTGTTCCAGCCGGGCGCGTTCTTCGGCCGGGGCGTGCAGCCCCAGGACGGGATCTGAGCGATGGGCTGGGAATGGTGGCAGGCCGCGGGTCTCATGATCGGCATGGTGGTGGGGCTGATGGCGCTGTCGGTGCCGGTGGCCTTCGCCTTTCTGATCGCGAACCTGATCGGCGCCTATATCTTCATGGGCGGCTTTATTGGCATGACGCAGCTTGTCGCCAATGCCGGCGACGCGGTGGCGAGCTTCGTGCTGGTTACGGTGCCCATGTTCATCCTGATGGGCAACATCTTCTTTCATTCGGGCATCGCGCTGAAGATCATCGAAACGCTGGACCGCTCCATGCGCAAGGCGCCCGGGCGGCTGAGCTATATCTCGGTGCTCGCCGGCACGATCTTTGCCGCGCTGTCGGGCTCCAACATGGCCAACACGGCGATGATGGGCTCGCTGCTGATCCCCGAGATGCAGCGGCGGCGCTACAGCCCCTCCATGTCGATGGGGCCGATCCTCGGATCGGGGGGGCTGGCGCTCCTGATCCCGCCCTCCACGCTGGCGGTGCTTCTGGGCTCCATCGCGCAGATCAATATCGGCGCGCTTCTGCTGGCGGGGCTTCTGCCCGGGCTGGTTCTGGCGATGCTCTATGCCGGCACGATCTGGATACAGGTGCGGCTGAACCCGGAGGCCGCCCCGGCCTATGATGTGGAGCCCGCGCCATGGTCCGAACGGCTGCTGATGATCTCCATCTACATCCTGCCGATGTCGCTGGTGGTGTTCTGCGTGGTGGGATTCATCCTGCTGGGCCTGTCCACGCCCACCGAGGCCGCGGCCTTCGGTGTGCTGGCGGTGCTGTTCCTGTCGGCCTGCTACGGCAGGCTGAACTGGAAGATGATCCTGCTGGCGCTGGAAGGCACGCTCAAGGTCACGGTGATGGTGTTCTTCATCATCCTCGCCTCCAAGACCTTCAGTCAGGTGCTGGCGTTTTCGGGCGCGACCGGCGGCATCATCCGCTGGGCCACCAGCTTTCAGCTGGGCAAATACGAGATGCTTCTGCTGATGTTTCTCGTGCTGCTGCTGCTGGGCATGTTCGTCGATGCGATCTCGATCATGCTGCTGACCATCCCGATCTTCTTTCCCATCGCGGCCACGCTGGGGGTGGAGCCTGTGTGGTTCGCGCTGGTCATGCTGCTGGCCATCGAGATGAGCGCGACGACCCCGCCATTCGGATTATTGTTATTCGTTATGCAGGGGGTCGCGCCACGCGGCACGCGCTATATCCAGATCGTGAAATCCGCCCTGCCCTATCTGGCCTGCGATGCCGTGTTGCTGGCCGTCCTGATGTTATTCCCCGCGCTGGCGCTGTGGCTTCCGGGGATACCGTTCTGATGCTGGAAAAGCTCGGTCATTCCCGCCCGAGGGCCGAAGATGCGGACCTGCTGCGCGGACAAGGGCAGTATACCGGCGACGTTGCTGCCGAGGGCGCGGCCCATATGGCGCTGCTGCGCAGCCCGGTCGCAAGCGGCTGGCTGCGCGGGCTGGAAGCCGGCGCCGCACGCGCCATGCCCGGTGTGCTTGCCATCCTGACGCCTCAGGACATGGACGCGCGCGGCATTCGAGCCTTTGCCATGCGCTTTCCGCCGCCGGGGGTCACGCCGACGCCCCATTACCCGCTGGTGCGCGAGCGAATCACCCATGTGGGCGCGCCGCTCGCGGCCGTCATCGCCACCACCGCCGCGCAGGCGCAGGACGCGGTGGAGGCGATCGAGGCCGACATCGAGGAGACCGCGGCCGTCACCACGCCCGAAGCCGCGCTTGCCCCGCAGGCGCCGCTGGTCTGGCCCGACCGCGACAGCAACCTTGTCTTCGAACTCCACGCCGGCGATGGTGAGGCCGTGGCGCAAGCGCTGGCGGCGTCGGAGCATGTGGTCGAGGCGCGGCTCGCGATCAGCCGGGTGACCGGCCTGACGCTGGAGCCGCGCGGCATCCTCGTCGTGCCCGGGTCCGACGGCGGGCTGACCGTCTATTCCGGCGGACAATCGGCGCACCGGCTGCGCGACGAGATCGCCGCCGCGCTCGACCTGCCGGAGGGGCGGCTGCGCGTCGTGATGCCCGAGACCGGCGGCGGCTTCGGCATGAAGATGAGTTGCTACGCCGAATATGTCCTGGCCGTCTGGGCGGCGGAGGTGCTGGGCCGCCCGGTGCGCTGGATCGCCGACCGGACCGAGGCCTTTCTGTCCGACACCCATGCCCGCGAACAGGTGGTTCATGCCCGGCTCGGGCTTGATGCGCAGGGCCATTTCACCGCGCTGGAGGTGCGCAGCGATGCCGCCATCGGCGGGCAGATCGGACAGATGAGCATCCATCCAACCGTTGCCAATCTGGGCGGGCTTGCCGGGTTCTACCGCACCCCGCTTATCGCTGCCCATGTGCGCGGCGCCTTCGTCAACACGCAGCACATGGCCCCCTATCGCGGCGCCGGCCGCCCCGAGGCGACCTATGTGATCGAGCGTCTGGTGGATATCGCCGCCGCGCACCTGCGCATCGACAAGGCGGAGCTTCGCCGTCGCAACCTGATCGCGCCCGAGGCGATGCCCTGCGAAACCCCGCTCGGATTCGTCTACGACAGCGGCGATTTCCCCGGCATCCTCGCCCGTGCGCTCGACCTGGGCGATCAGGCGGGTTTCGCCGCGCGCCGGGCCGAAGCGGCGGTGCGCGGACGTCTGCGTGGCCTCGGCATCGCCTGCGCCATCGAAATCGCGGGCGGGCCGGTCACCGGCGTTCTGCCCGAACATGCCTGCATCGTGCTGGAGCCCGGCGCCGGCGCGACGCTGATGAGCGGCGCGGTGGATACCGGGCAGGGCCACCGCACCGCCCTGCCCCAGATCGTGGAGGCCGCGCTCGGCTGGCCGGCCGAAGACATCCGCCTGATTTCGGGCGACAGCGCCCGGGTCGCCGCCGGCGTGGGCAGCTTCGGCTCGCGCAGCATGGGTGCCGCAGGCACCGCCGCGCTGAAGGTCTGCGCCGAAATCATCGAGAGCGCCCGCGCCGACGCCGCAGACCTGCTCGACGTCGCGCCCGATGATCTGGAATTCGAGGACGGCGCTTTTCGCGTTTCGGGCAAGAACCTCAACGTCACGCTGCAGGCGCTGGTGAACGAACACGCCCGCAGCTATCGCGCCGCCACCATGACGGCGACGGATGCGCCCACCTTTCCCAATGGCGTGCACCTGTGCGAGGTGGAGATCGACCCCGACTCCGGCACGACAGAGGTCGTGCGCTACACGGTGGTCGATGACGTGGGCACGGTCATCAACCCGCTCCTGCTGAAGGGCCAGATCCACGGCGGGGTGGCGCAGGGGCTGGGGCAGGCGCTGGGCGAGGCCATCGTACATGACGACGCCACCGGCCAGCAACTGACCGCCTCGCTGATGGATTACGCCGCGCCGCGGTCCGACACGCTGCCGATGATCGCGGTGGAATCGCGCCCGACGGCGACGCGGGCCAACCCGCTCGGGGCCAAGGGCGCGGGCGAGGCCGGGACGGTCGGCGCGCTGGCCGCCGGGATCAACGCGGTGGCCGATGCGCTGGCTCCGCTCGGGATCACCCATATCGACATGCCCGCGACGCCCGCCCGCATCTGGCAGGCGATCGCGGAAGCCAAGGCAGAAAAGGGACAGGGCGGATGAGTCATTGCATCGTTGTCGGCGCGGGTCCGGTCGGGGCCACCATGGGGCTTGCACTGGCCCGGCGCGGGTTTCGCGTGACGCTTGTGGAACAATCGCCCCATCTTCCGGCGGACCCGCGCGCGGCCACCCTGCAGCCACCCACCATCGACATGCTGCATGCGTTGGGTGTCGGGCGCGAGATCCTGGCGCGCGGGCTGCTGGCGCCCACATTCCAGTTCCGCGACCGCGCCAGTGACGAGATCGTGGCGGAATTCGACTATGGCCAGCTGGCAAGCGAGACGAATTACCCCTTCGCGCTGCAATGCGAACAGTTCAAGGTCGCAGATACCGTCATCACCGCCCTGCGCGCCGAAGCCTCGGCCAGCGTGCGCCTGGGCACGCGGCTGGTGGGCTTCACCCAGTCCGAGACCGGCGTGAGCGCAACCATCGAAAGCGCCTCGGGGACGGAGGCGCTGAAGGCCGATTACCTGATCGGCTGTGACGGCGGGCGCAGCACCGTGCGCAAGAGCCTCGGGATCGCCTTCGAGGGGTTCACCTATCCCGAACGCTTCCTCGTGCTGACCACCGCCCATGATTTCTTGCAGCGCGGTTTTGCCATCCGCAACTATGTGCTGGACCCGACCCAGTGGTGCGCGCTCTTCAAGGTGCCCGACCAGGGCCCGCCGGGGCTGTGGCGCTGCGTCTTTCCCACGGCTGCGACGGATCAGGCCAGCGATGCGGAATGTCTGGCCGACGATTATGTGGCGGCGCAGATCGCGGGGCTCGACGGAGGGCTTGGCCTTGGCGATCTGGTGCATCGCAACCTCTATGCCGTCAACCAGCGGGTCGCGGCCAGTTTCCGCCGCGGGCGGGTCTTTCTGGCGGGCGATTCGGCGCATGTGAACAACCCGCTGGGCGGGCTGGGCATGAATTCCGGCATCCATGACGCGATGAACCTCGCCGACAAGCTGGATCAGGCGCGCCGCGACCGCGCGCGGGCCGAGGCGCTGTTCGATGCCTATGACACTGAACGCGCCACGCTGGCGCGCGATTACGTTCAGGCCCAGACCATCCAGAACAAGAAACGGCTGGAGGCCCGCACGCCCGAGGCACGCGAGGCCGCGCTGGCGGAGCTTCGGGCTTCTGCCGGCGACCCGGCCCGCCACAAGGCATGGGTGATGCGGGCCTCGCTGATCGAGGGATTGCGCAACATCGCGAGGGGAGAAGCGGCATGAGCGAAGCAGTCGATACACTGGGCTACAGGCTGAAGGTCGGGGTCGTCGTACCCTCCACCAACACCACGGTTCAGCCGGAAACCGACGCGCTGCGCCTGCCCGGCGTGACCTATCACGTGGGCCGCATACCGATCACCGAGCGCAAGATCACCACCGACACTTTTCTCGACCATGTGGCTGCCATGCGCGCGGGCATCGAAAAGGCCAGCGACGAGGTGCTGACGGCGGGGGTTCAGGCCCTGATACAGGGCGTGGCGCTGGAATGTTTCTGGGGCGGTCTGGCCGGGTCGGCCGATTTGCGCAAACGCCTCGAAGACCGCTGCGGCGTGCCGGTGGTGCTGGGCTCGGAAGCCGTGCGCGCGGGGCTGGAGGCCTTTGGCGCCCGGCGCATCGCGGTGCTGACGCCCCACATGCCCAAGGGCGATGAAGAGGTGCGGGCGTGGTTCACCGAAGCGGGCTTCGAGGTGATGCGCATGTCGGGGCTGTGCTGCGAAAGCCCGCGCGCCATCGCGCAGGTGCCCGAGGCGCGCATCCGCGCGGAATTGCGCGCGCTCGACGGCGATGACGTGGAGGCGCTGGTGCAGGTGGGCACCAACCTTGCCGGCGGCGCGGTCTGCGCCGAGGCGGAGCGCTGGCTGGGCAAGCCGGCGCTGTCGATCAACACGATCAGCGCATGGGCCGCGCTGCGCGGCGCGGGCGTGACCGACCGCATCGCCGGGCGCGGCCGCATTTTCGAGGAGCACTGACAGATCGGCCGTGCCCCGGGCCGGGCGGGGCACGGCGGGGCACGGCGGTCGAAGCGCGTCAGTCCCGCGCGTAATACTGGATCTCGAAAAAGATGCAGCCGTCGGGCGAATGGAACGGCCCGTGCGGCGTGCCGGGGGGACGGCAGGCATAGCAGGGGCCGGTGAAGCGCTCGCCGCCTTCGCCGTTCTCGTCGCAGCCTGTGATCAGCGTGCCCTGCAGCAGATACACCTCTTCCCAATAGTCGTGCAGAAAGACCATTGGCGCCACGGTTCCGGCCTGGAAGCGGATCAGCCGGGTGCGCACGCCGGTCTTTTCATCTTCGTCCAGCGCACCCGACAGCATCTTTTGCTGCACGCCCGGCGCGCCGCCCGGCACCTGATCCCAGCCATCCTCCAGATCGAGCAGGTGAAAGGGCACAGCCGGTTTCAGCGGTCTGGTGCTTGTGGTTGCCGTCATGTCAATTCTCCTTGTCTGGCGGGAACTGCGGCCTTGGCCAGCAGATGGTAGAAGGATGTGGCCTCCGGGCTGCGCGGCAGGGCCAGTGCGGCCCCGGCCAGCGTCTGCGCCGCCTGGCGCGACAGCCCGGCCACGCTCGCGTTCGTTTCGAACTTGGTGGCGATCTGCGCGGGCGACAGCGGGTCTTCCGGGTCGCCCGGCGCGCTCGGGCAATCGGCCTGATGGTGCTGCCCGGCGGCATCGATGACATCGAGCGTCGCGCTCATCAGCGGCGGGAAGGCGGCACTGGCCTCGGGGCAGGCCTGAACCCGAACCCGCGCCCGCAGCGCCTGGATGGCCGCATCCTGCCGCGCCGCAGCGCCGGAATCGGCCAGCGCCGGCGCCCCGCGCAGGAGCGCCGCGGCCACCGCATGCTGCAGGCTGAAACGCGCCTCATGATCGCTGGCCGGATGCGGGTTGTCGCAGAAATCGATGGCGGCGTCATAGGTTCGCAGCTCGATCCGCAAGGGGCTGCCGTCGGCCAGTTTTCCGCGCAACGCCAGCGCTGCCGCGATGGCCGGATGGGTGTGCCGGCAGGCGGGCCATGGCTTGAAGCTGACCTCGTGCAGGAGCCAGCCCGCGTCCGGCCGGTCGAGCACCGCTTCGGGCTCGGCCCCGGGATAGAGCGTGGCGAAAAAGCCCAGACGCCCCTCCAGTATCGCGCGCGGCCCGCGCAGGCCCCGGGCGGCGAGGGCTGCCGCCGTCACTCCGGCGCGGGCGGCATGGGCGGCGGCGATCTGCTTGCTGTCGGTCGGCTCCAGCCGGCATTGCCAGAGCCCGGCCGCCTGCATCCCGGCATGGCCGAGCGCATCGAGGCTGGCCTCGCGCCCGAGCCCGCCGGCCTGCGCCGCGGCCACGGCCGCGCCGAAGACGCCGCAGCTTGATGAATTGTACCAGCCCGAATAGCCCTGCGCCGCGGCGGCCTGCCCGATCCTGAGCGCCACCTCGTATCCCGCGAGGATCGCATGCAGGAGCCCCGGCCCGCCAATGCCCGCAGCCTGCGCCGCCGCCAGCGCGGCCGGCACCACCACATCCCCGGCATGCAGGATCGAGGGACGGTGCAGATCGTCCATCTCCAGCAGGTTGCCGAGGCCGCCGTTGACGAAAGCCGCCGTCGCCGCGCCGGTCGGCCCGAGCCCGATGGCGCTGCTTTCGCCTCTGCTGGCCTCGGCCCCGCCCCAATCGGCGAGCGCCCGGCCCAGATGCTCGGTGCTGGCGGCCAGCGCGCAGCCCAGCCAATCCAGCAGATGCAGCGCCGCGCGGTCCAGGTCGGCCGCGTCGGCCGGGCGCGCCACCCTGTCAAGAAGCGCGCCGGTCAGCCCCGTTTCCCCGGTCACAACCGGAGCCATTGGGTCATCTGCGGAAAGGCGATCAGGACCGCCAGCGTCACCAGCAGCAGCACGATGAAGGGCCAGACCCCTGCCACGATCTGCCCGATCGGGGCGTTGGCGATGCCGCGCACCACGTGCAGCAGGATACCCACCGGCGGGGTCAGCTGCGCCAGCTCCAGCGTGATCACGAACAGGATGGCGAACCAGATCGGATCGATATCCAGCGCCAGAAGCACCGGAAAGAGCACCGGCACGAGGATGAAGATGAGCGAGATCACCTCGAGGATGCAACCCAGCAGGATCAGCAGGGCGCACACCATGATCACGAAGCCCAGCGGCGAAAAGCCCGCCTCGGTCACCCAGCGCACCACGGTCTGCGGGATCTGCATCACCGTGACCACATGGCCGAGGATCAGCGCGCCCGCGGCGATCAGCAGCACCATGGAGGTGGTCACAACCGTCCGCATCAGGATCGGCCCCACATCGCGCAGCGCGATCCGGCGCCCGAATGCCGCGACAAGCGCGGCATAGGCACAGCCTACCGCCGCCGCCTCGGTCGGGGTGAAGATGCCGGTATACATGCCCCCAAGGATGACCGGCGGCAGCAGCAACCCCCAGAAGGCGCGGCGGGTGGCACGCCAGCGCTCGCCCCAGCTTGCCCGTTCCTCGCGCGGGGCGATGTTGCCAAAGAGACCGCGGGCGATGACATAGACCAGCATGAGCCCGACAAGGAACAAACCCGGCACGATGGCGGCGATGAACAGCCGCCCCACGGATTCGCCCGTGATCGCGGCATAAAGGATCAGCGGAATACTGGGCGGGATCAGGATACCCAGTGTCCCGGTGCCCGCGATCAACCCGTAAACGAAGCGCTTGTCATAGCCGCGCCGGACCAGCGCCGGAATCGCCACGTTGCTCATCGTGGCGGCATTGGCGATCGAACTGCCGGTAATCGCCGCGCCGATCGCGCTGGTGATCACCGTGGCCACGGCGAGCCCCGCCGGCAGGTGCCGCATCCACGACGCGGCGGCATCGAAAAGCTCTTCGGTGATGCCCGAGCGGTTCATGATCTCGCTCATCAGCAGAAAGAGCGGCACCGCCAGCAACAGGAAGGAATTGACCGAGGTGAAGACGATCTGCGGCGCGCTCAGCAGCACAGACGATCCGATGGCGAAATAGCCGATCAGCAGCCCCACCGCACCCAGCGCGAAGGCCACCGGGACGCCGATGAACACCAGAAACAGCGTCAGTGAAACGAGCCAGCCGGCGGTCATGGCGCGAAGCCTCCTGTTGCCGCCATCCGTTGCGCGGCCTCGCATGGAGGCCGGGCGGAGCGGCGGGATGTCATGCGGGCGGTCCATGCTGTCTGAGGCAGCGCTGCCGCGCCGCCCCCGGGCCAGCGGGCGTGGCCGATAGGCTCGGGTGTCACTCGGCCGCCTCCGTCGTCGAGGCAGTTGCCGGGGGTTGCGGGTCGAAAATCTCGAACATCAGCCGGCGGAAGAACTCCAGCAGCAGAAACACCATGCCCGCAGGCACCGCGGCAAAGGCGTATTGCATCGGAAAGCGCAGCGGCGTGGGCGAGCGCTGGTCGATCAGGATCGCGACCCGCGTCATGTTCAGCCCGTACCAGAGAATGAAGGCGCAGAACCCCAGCCCCACAAGGCAGGTCAGAATATTGGTCAGCCGCGCCAGCAGCGGCGACAGCCGCTCGTAGATCAGGTCGACATAGACATGGGCGCCCTGCGCCAGCGCCTGTCCGGAGGCGAGCAACGCGCACCACACCAGCGCATAGCCCGTCAACTCGTAAGTCCAGCGCGAGGGTGCGCGCATCACATAGCGGGCGATGACCTCGTAGAAGACGGAAACGGCGATGAAGACAAGGAGCGCCGCGGCAACCGCGGCAGCGATCCAGTTGGCCCAGCGCACGGCCCACCCCATGCCATGCAGCAGCTTCTTGCCCAAGCTCGCGTCCTCCGTTCCGATGCATCAGGCCCGTACGGATGCGCCGTCATGCAAGACGGCGCATCCTTCCGCGACGGGCGACAGACCGCGTTCAGCGGAGGCTGTCGGCCCATTCGAGCGCGGCGATCTCGGCCTCGGTGGCGCGGGCGCGCCAGCCGTCCACCACCGGCACCAGCGCGTCGCGCAGCACGTCACGCTCCGCGTCGGTCATCACATGCACCGAGTTGCCCTGATCGATCACGAATTGCAGGCTTTCGTTGTCTTCCTGCTCGCTGCGCGCGAAGGACCAGTCCTGCACCTCGGTCGCCACCTCCAGGATCAGCGCCTGCGATTCCTCGGACAGCCGGTTGAAGGCGGCTTCGTTCACCACCACGGCGAGAATGCCCATCGTCGCCCCGGTGACGGTGACGTAGTTCGCCACCTCCCACAGGTTGCGGTGATGGAACGAGGACACGCCCGAGGACGCGCCGTCGATCGTGCCGCGCTGCAGGCCGGTGTACATTTCGCCCGGGCTCATCACCACCGGCGAGGCACCGAGGATTTCCAGCGTCTGCGCGCCCATGGCGCCGGGGCTGCGAATCTGCATGCCGCGGAAATCCGCCGGCTCGACGATCTGGCGGCCGTTGTTGGCGATGTCGAAGAACGAGCCGAAGTTGGTGAAAAAGAGCGGCTTCATCCCGGCACGGCCGAGGCTTTCCTCATAGACGCGGAAGACCTCGCCATCACGGCCGAAGGCGGCGTTCACATGGTCATAGCCATCAAAGAAGAACGGAATGTCGGCGATCTCGGAGATGGCCGCGCTGGACCACAGCCCGTTCAGCACCATCCCCATGTCCAGCGCGCCCGTGGCCACTGCGCCGGGCGTGTCGTTGGCGGCGAAAAGCTGCCCGGCCGGATAGTGTTCGATCGTCACGCGTCCTTCGGAGCGTTCGTTGACGAGGTCGGCGAACATCTGGCCGGCCTGCGCCACATGGTGGGTCAGCGGCAGCGTGCTGGCAAAGCGCAGCGTGGCTTCGGAGCCGGCGTGCACTGCCCCGGCCATCAGTGCGGCACAGCCGAATGTCATGGCGCTCAGAAACTGGCGGCGTCCCCGGTTGGTCTGGGTCATCGGTCTTTCCCCCTTTTTGGCGTTATCGGTTAACCATAGCGCAACAAGGGGCGGGCGGGCCACATTCCTGACCGGTCTATCAGCTATGCCGCAGGTAGATGCCGCGCCAGTGCGCCGGGCTGGTGCGCCG
>SKUV01000141.1 GCA_007129775.1 Paracoccaceae bacterium
CCGATGACGGCCGGGGCGATGCCGGCGGCGCCGCGGCAGCACGGGCCGCTGCGGCCCCCTCGACAGCGGCGCCGGCGTCTGCCGCCACATCTGCCGATCCCGGCACCAATCCCGGCTCCAATCCCGGCGGGGCGGCCCCGGGCCACAGCGGCTCCGGCCGGTCTCTGAGCGGGTTGAAGGTGCTGGCCGCCGATGACAACGGAACCAATCGGCTGATCCTGCATGCGATGCTGTCGAGCCTCGGGATCGAGACCGAACTGGTGGAGGATGGCCGCAAGGCGGTGGATGCCTTCGCGCCCGGCCGGTTCGACCTCTATCTGCTCGATATATCGATGCCCGAGATGGACGGGATCAGCGCGCTTGCTGCCCTGCGCGCGGCCGAGCAGGCAGCCGGCAGGGCGCCGACACCGGCCATCGCGATCACGGCCAATGCCATGGCGCATCAGGTCGCCCATTATCTCGACTCGGGCTTCGACGCCCATGTGGGCAAACCGTTTCGCCGCGAGGGGCTGGAACAGGCGATCGCGGCTTTGCTGGACAACGGCGCCGAACCGGCTTGACGCGGCGCCGCGCGCGGGGGCTTGAAACGCTCCGGCCAAGCTGGCATCTGGACTGCATGAGCCGTGCCTTCACCCCCATCGCCGGGCCGCGCCCCAACGCCCCGGTGGTGCTTTGGGTAATCGGGCTGACCTGTTTGCCCGAAATCCTGTTTACCCTCGCCGACAGCGGGCTGATCACCGGCCTTTTCGGCAGTATCGGCCCGGGGCTGCGGCAGTTGGGGCTGATCTATGGCGGCTTCTGGCGCGGGCTGCTGATGACGTGGGAGCCCGCCTTTCCCGGCCAGCCGGTGGCGATGTTTCTCAGCTATGCGCTGCTCCATGGCGGGCTGATCCATCTGATCGGCAACATGGTTGTGGTGCTGTCGCTGGGCGGCGTCGTGGTGGGGCGGCTGGGGCAGGGGGGCTTCGTGATCCTCTATGCGCTGACGGCCATCGGCGGGGCGGCGGGCTTTGCGCTGCTGTCGGGAAGCCTCTCGCCCATGGTCGGCGCCTCGGGCGCGGTCTTCGGGCTGATCGGCGCGTGGCAATTCTGGGAATTCCAGGACCGCCGCGCCGCGGGCGCGCCGCTCGGCCCGGTGGGGCGCACGCTGGTGGCGCTGGTGCTGGTCAACGCGGCGATGTGGCTCTTTCTAGACGGTCTTCTGGCATGGGAAGCGCATCTGGGCGGCTTTGTCGCGGGCTGGGCATGGGCGGCGCTGGCCACACCGCGCGCCGCGCGCCGGTTCTGAGCCTTCCGCCCCGCCCTCGCGCCCCTTCACGCGCCCTCTTTCGGCCGCGTTACTTGTCGCGTGCGCGCTGAAAGGCCGCGATCAGCGCGGGCACCTGATGCTCCCACGACAGTTGCTCCAGCACGCGCCGGCGCCCGGCCCGGCCCATCTGCGCCGCGCGCTCGGGCGCGTCGATCAATTCGGCGATCCGGGCCGCGAAATCGCGCGGATCGTCCGGCCGGGCATAGAGCGCGCAATCGCCCGCCGAGGCCCGCCCCTCGGCCAGATCGAACATCACCTGCGGCTTTTCCAGCGCCATGTATTCCATGGCCTTGTTCATGGTCGAAATGTCGTTCATCGCGTTCTTCGGATCGGGCGCCACGCCGATATCGCAGGCGTTGAGCGCGGCCACCATCTCGTCGCCGTAAAGCGGCCCGGTGAAGGTGAAATGGGCCTCCAGACCGCGCGCGGCCACATCGGCCTGCATCTCGGGCAGGGTCGGGCCGAAACCGATGATCACCGCATGGATCGACCGGCGCTCGACCCTGACCAGATGCTCCACCGCCTGCACCAGCAGGTCCATCCCCTCCTGCTGGCCGATCACGCCCACATAGCCGAGCACCGTCTCGGCCCCCTGCCGCAGGGCGCGGTTTCCCGCCCCGGGCAGGAACCGCTCCAGCCGCGGGCCCGAGCGGACGACGAACACATCCTGCGGCGCCATGCCGCCGCGGGTCAGCGCGATGCGGCGAAAGCTGTCGTTGGTGGCGATGGAGACGTCGGCGGCAAGGAAATTCAGCCGCTCCCACAGCCGCATCACCCGCCAGAAAAGCCCGCGCCGCCCGAATTTGGCCTCGTAAAGCTCGGGGCAGACATCGTGATGATCGAAGATATAGCGCGTGCCGCGCAGCCGGTGCCAGAGGGCTGGCAGAAAGACCAGATCGGGCGGGTTGCAGCCCATGATCACGTCGATGCCGCGCTCGCGCCGGACCACGCGCGCCAGCCGGAACCAGTGCCAGATTGCCGCGCCGTATTCGCGGGCATAGGCCAGCGCGCCGGAAACCGCCTCGGGCGGCAGCGGGTGGCGGTAGATATGGATGCCGTCGATCTCCTCGCGCGGTTTCGTCCAGCCCCGCGCCATCGGGCAGATCACCGAAACCTCGGCACCATGGGCCTGCAGGGTCGTGGCTTCCTGCCAGACCCGGCGATCGAGCGGCACCGGCAGGTTTTCCACGATGATCAGCACGCTCAGGCCGGCCAGCGGCCGGGCGGTTCCGGTGGCGGCGTCGGTTCCGGCTTCGTCACCGGGCGCTCTGGTGGGGGCGGGTTTCATCAGCATGGGTCCAGGGTCTCTGCGGTGGCGCGCGCGATGCGCTGCGGTTTGTCCTGTTTGTCCTGCTAGTGTAGAAGTCTGGCGAAAGCTTGTCTCGGGAATGTCCGGCCCGGGGCGCGTCGCAATGCGGGCGGGCGGGGCGCGAAGCAGGTGTCGGCGCGGGCCGGGCGGGCCGCGAAGCCGGCGCTTCGGCGCCATGCTTCGGGCACAAAGCGGTGGCAGCGTGGCCCGGCGCCCCGTGCCGGGGTGCAAAGCAACGGCGACAGGCAGACAGGAGCGCGGCAGGGCGACGGATGGTGACGACCGAGGGAACCGGCAAGGGGATGGCGCTGCCCTCGGGCGGCGCTGGCCTGCGTGGCGCTGCCGGGGCGGCGCTGCGCCGCGATGCGCGCGCCGATGC
>SKUV01000042.1 GCA_007129775.1 Paracoccaceae bacterium
CCAGCGATGCCGAGGTCGAGGCCGCCGCCCGCGCCGCCGCGGCCCATGAGTTCCTGACCGCCCTGCCGCAAGGCTATGACACGCAACTGGGCGAACGCGGGGTGATGCTGTCGGGCGGGCAGCGCCAGCGCGTGGCCATTGCGCGTGCGATCCTGCGTGACGCACCGATCCTGCTGCTGGACGAGGCCACCAGCGCGCTGGATGCCGAATCCGAGCGCGCGGTGCAGGCGGCGGTGGAAAAGCTGGCAGAAGGGCGCACCACGCTGGTGGTGGCGCACCGGTTGGCCACGGTGAAGCGCGCTGACCGCATTGTGGTGTTCGATCAGGGGCAGATCCTGGCCGAGGGCACCCATGACCAGCTTGTCGCCCAGGGCGGGCTGTATGCCCGGCTGGCGCGGCTGCAATTCACCGAAGGGCGTGCCGCCTGACCGTCTTTGCCCGGCAGGCCCGAGTGTTGCGCGCCCGGCACCCCTGGGCGCTAACCTTCGGCGGAACGGACCGGGGTGATTGACAAGTCCCGCGGCCTTGCGCAACGCTGTGCGACAAAACAACAAACATGATAATGCATGAGGCAGGCATGAACGGGCAGTTTGCGGCCCCCCTGGCGGGGGCAATTCTGGTATTGGCGGCATGCGGCGGGGGGAGCGGTGGCGGCTCCAGCGCCCCGGATCCCGCCCGATCCCTGTCACAGCTTCATCCCGCCGATCCGGCGAATGACAGCGGCACGACCGAGGTTCAGGCATCGGTGGCGCGGGTCTATGCCAATGCTCCGGGGCAGATCCGCATGGAAATGGTCGAAGGCCCCATGGCGGGCATGGTGGTGCTGTGCGAGGACCGCTCGGGCGCCAGTTGCCAGGTCAACGCCGCGCGCGGCGGGGCCACCGGAAGCGGGGCGCTGGTGGCGCGGCGCAAGGGCAATTTCTCGTATGTGGGCATGTTCTCGGTCGATCATCTGAACAACGGTGTCGAATATTCCAACACCCATGTGGTGCATGATGCCGAACCCACCATGGGCGAAACGCGCGTGACGCTGCCTTCGGGGGTGGTGCGCTACGACGGGCAATTCGTGGCCGGTGCCGGTGTGGGCGACCGGAACGGCATGGCTACCGGAACGGCGACCATCCTGGCCAATTTCGATTCGGGCGCCATTTCCGGCGAGTTGGCCGGTGCATTGAACGATGGCGAGGGCGCGCCAGTGCATGCCGTGTTCAACGGTCTGGAGCTGGATAGCCGGGCACGTACCTTTGCCTCGACCCCTGAATCGCGTATCCGTTTCCAGGACATGCGCGCGCAGGGCCAGATCGAGGGCGGGTTCTACGGCCCCAGCGCGCAGGAAGCGGCAGGCGTCTTCAGCTTCGGCAATGGCGCCGGGGGCATGACGGGCGTGTTCCTGAGTTGTAAGGACGGGGTTGCCTGTATTCGCCCCGAATAAGGTGTCCGACCGGGGCATGAGGTATCCGCGCCCACCCCATTGAACCCCTGCAGGGCTATCACCATCGCCGCCCGCGAGGGTGACAGCGCAAGGTGGACTGAACGCGCCGCGCCCATCGGGCGCGGCGCTTGTCTGCGCGGCGTCGTGCCTGCCACAGATCGAAAACAACACAATTTGGCGCGCCCCGCAGATGGCTGCCTGGGCACCGCATCGCCTGCGCCCGCCATGACGCTGTCGGGGGCGATGGTGCGCGTGCTGCCGGACGGGTGGCCCAGACATGCGCCGCGCCAAGGCGCGCCGAACGCCCGGCCAGATCCCTGACACCCCCCCGGTTTCAGCGCCGCCCCGACTTTGGCGCCGACTGTCATGCAACTGTCATGAAACTTTTGCATAGACGTCATCACCGACACGTAAACGAGGCGTCGTCCGGTCTGGATGCCGGGTACTGAAAACCAAGGAGTTTCCATGAAACGCTCTGCCGCCCTGATGTCAGTCGCTGCCATTGCGCTGGCCACTGCCGCGAACGCTCAGACCGTCGACCCCAACCTGCCGACCTACGAAGCGGTTGACGGCGTTTCGGGCAATCTCGTGTCGATCGGTTCGGACACGCTCAACAACCAGATGACCCTCTGGTCCGAAGGCTTCCGCCAGTTCTATCCGAACGTGGCGATCCAGATCCAGGGCGCCGGTTCGGGCACCGCGCCCCCCGCGCTGGTCGAGGGCACCGCCCAGTTCGGCCCCATGTCGCGTCCGATGCGCGACTCCGAGATCGAGGAGTTCGAGGCCCGTTTCGGCTATGAGCCACTGGCAATGCGCGGTGCGATCGATGCCATCGGCGTGTTTGTGCACCGTGACAATCCGGTCACTTGCATGTCGATGCAGGAGGTCGACGCCATCTTCTCCTCCACCCGCGCTGGCGGTGCGGACGAAGCCATCACCACCTGGGGCCAGGTCGGTGCAACCGGCGAATGGGCGGACCGCCCCGTTGCGATGTATGGCCGCAACTCGGCCTCGGGCACCTACGGCTACTTCCGCTCGGTCGCTCTGTTCGGCGGCGACTACAGCCCCGAAGTGCGCGAGCAGCCCGGTTCCTCGACCGTGATCCAGGGCGTGGCCTCGGACATCAACGGGATCGGCTATTCGGGCGTGGGCTATGCCACCGCCGATGTGCGCGCCCTGGAAATTCGTGGCGATGACGGCGAGTGCTACTCCACCGATGCTGCGCCGGATGGTCTCTATCCGATTGCGCGCTTCCTCTACATCTACATGAATGTCGATCCGAACGCCGAACTGGAACCGCTGCGGGCCGAATTCGTGCGCTATGTCTACAGCCAGCAGGGCCAGCAGGATGTGGTGCGCGCCGGCTTCTTCCCCGTCAACCAGCGGGTCGCCGAGATGGATCTGCAGGCCTTCGGTCTGATGGACTGATCTGACATCTGCCCGGGGCCGGTGCGCCGACAGCGCGCCGGCCCTTGGCCTTTTTCGGCCCTTGCTGGACAAATGGATATCCCATGACCGATTCCGTATCGCCACCGGGTGACAGCGACGCAGCCCGCACCGAACG
>SKUV01000060.1 GCA_007129775.1 Paracoccaceae bacterium
CGCCGCGCGGTCGATCGCATCGGCCCTCGCCCGGGGCGCAGGGGCGCCTGCGGCAGAGGCGGAACTGATCGAGGCGCATCTGCTGTCGCTCGAAGACCCGGCCATGGCGGCGCCGCGTCTCGCCGAACTGGCGCGCGGCAATTCCCCCCGGGCGGTGGAGGCTATGATCCTTCTGGTCGAAGCGCGGTTGGCGCGCGGCGAACCAGTCGCGCCGAATATGATCGACCTGATCGCATCGCGGTCATTCGAGTTGCGCGGCACACCGACCGGAGCGCGGTTGCAGATGGCCCATGCGCTTGCCCTCGCCTCTGCCGGTGACTTTACGCCGGCTTTCGCCATCGCCCATGACGTGCAGGAAGCGGCAAGCGAGGATGCCGCCGCCACGCTGCGCAACGCGTTTCTGTTTCCACTGCTGCAGATGCTGGTGGCCGACGGTGATGATGCGACCTTCCTGCGGCACGCGCTTGAGCTTCCTCTATGGCAATCGGCTGCGGCCCCGGCATCGCTCCGGCTGGACATTGCGCGGCGGTTGATCGATCTCGGGCTGGCGGAGGAGGCGCTGGCCGCGTTGCCGGATCGTGCCCGCCTCCCGGTCGAGGAACGACGGCTGCGGGGGGAGGCGCTGCTCCGGGCCGGGCAGCCGGCCGCAGCGCTTCCGCTGCTTGCCGAGTCCGGCGATGACCAACTGCGCGGCGCGGCCCTCGCCGCGCTCGGAAATCCCGCTGCCGCCGTCGCTGCACTGCGGGCCGCCGGCGAAGAAGAGGCCGCGCGGGCCGTCGCTTGGCGGTCCGGTGATGCAGCCCTGATCGCCGCCCATGGCACCCCGCTCCAGCGCAGGCTGAGCGGTGAGCCGACTTCAGGGCCCCAAGCGCCCGCTCCGGCGACCGTCGCGCCGCCCCCCGACGGTCCTGTCCCGAACGACTTGACCCAGAACGACTTGGCCCAGAACGACTTGGCCCGGAATGACTTGGCCGGGAATGACTTGGCCGGGAACGATCCGGTGCCGACCGCTTCGGGCAGTGCTGCGGCCGCCCATGATAGGGGCCCCCTCGCCCGGGCCCGCGCGCTGCTTGACGACAGCGCCGGGCTGCGTGCCGATATCGATGCGGCCCTGGCCGAGATGCCGCGGCCCTGATCCGGGCTGTCTGCGCCCGGGGGCGCAGTGCATGGCCCGCCGGCCTCCATTTGTCGGAACGCCCGGCGGTTACCGAATCGCAACCATATCCCTTCTACGGTCCAAAAGAGGCAAGAATTGCTGCGAGGCTGCCATGGCCGGCGATCGGAGAACCACAGACAGACCAGCGCGGACCTGCGCCAACCTTCTGGCCGTCTGGTTTTCGGTGGCCGTCGCGATCACCCCGCAGACCGGTGCCCCGGCCCCCATTGCGGACCATCCGTCCGAGTTGTGCGAGCAGGCCATCGCCAGCGCAGCCACGACCAGCGGCGTGCCGGACGCGTGGCTGCGGGCCATCGCGGTGGTGGAGAGCGGCCGAAACGGCAGGCCGTGGCCATGGGCGATCAACAAGCGCGGCCAAGGCACCTGGCATGCCGACCGCGCAGGCCTGGAGGCCCATATCCGCCAACTGCAGACCAAGGGCGAGGGCAGTTTCGACATCGGCTGTTTCCAGATCAACACGCGCTGGCACGGTGCCGCCTTCGGCAGCCTCGAGGCGATGGCCGATCCGCAAGCCAATGCAGACTACGCGGCGGCCTTCCTGACCCGGCTGAAGGCCGAATTCGGTTCCTGGGAGGCGGCGGCCGGCGCCTATCACTCGCGCACGCCCGATCTTGCCGAGGCCTATCGTCAAAGGGTGCTCGCCCGCCTCGCTGCACCCGACGCGCCGGTGCCCACGCCCGCACCACCGTCGAGCATGTCCGAGGCCGCCCCCGCCGCGCCCGTGGTCGCCGGTGCTCCGACCCGCTCGCCGGCACCGGTCTATCCGCTGCTGTTGGCCGGGGCGCCGGGGGGGCCGGGATCGCTGGTGCCGGCGCAACCTGCGCGCGCCCCGTTTCTGCCCGGCTTGGTTCCGCGGTGACCACATGGCCATGAGCCTGCAGCGCCTCTTCAGCCCCACGATCCTTCTGGCGCTCGCGCTGATGACGGTGATCGTGATGATGATCCTGCCGGTGCCTGCGTGGGTGCTCGACATCGGGCTGGCGGCGTCCTTCGCGCTCGCGATCCTGATCTTCACCGTCACGCTTTTCGTGGAGCGTCCGCTGGATTTCTCCGCCTTTCCGACGGTGCTGCTGGCCTCGCTGATCTTGCGGCTGTCACTCAATGTGTCCTCCACCAAGCTGATCATCGGCGAGGGGCATACCGGCACGCAGGCCGCGGGCGGGGTGATCCAGGGCTTTGCGATGTTCGTGATGGGCGGCAGCGTGCTTCTGGGCGTGGTGATCTTCTGCGTGCTGCTGATCGTGAATTTCGTGGTGATCACGAAAGGCGCCGGCCGCATGGCGGAGGTGGGCGCGCGTTTCGCGCTCGACGCGATGCCGGGCAAGCAGCTCGCCATCGACAGCGACATGGCCGCCGGCGCGATCGACCATTCCGAGGCGCGCGCCCGGCGCGCCACCGAACAGGCCGAGACGACGTTTTTCGGCTCGCTTGACGGGGCGTCGAAATTCGTCAAGGGCGATGCGGTCGCCGGCCTGCTGATCACGCTTCTCAACATCGTGATGGGGCTGGTGATCGGCACGATGGTGCACGACATGCCGCTGGGCGCCGCCTTTGAAACCTATGCGATCCTGACCGTGGGTGACGGGCTGGTCTCGCAGATCCCGGCGGTGATCATCTCCATCGCAGCGGCATTGCTGCTCGCCCGCGGCGGCGCCACCGGCGCCGTCGACCTTACGGTGCTTGGGCAGTTGGGCCGCTATCCGCCGGCGCTGGCGACTGTGGCGGGCCTGATGGCGCTGTTCGCACTGGTGCCGGGGCTGCCCTTTGCGCCCTTCGTGGCCGGTGCGGCGGTTCTCGGGTTCACGGCATGGCAGTTGCAGGTCCGCGCGGCGGCGCGCGCGGCCTCTGAGGAGGCCGCGGCCGCCCCCGAACAGGCCGATACACCGCAGACGCAGCTGGGCGATCTGCTGGATCTGGACGAGATCAACGTTCAATTCGCCCCCGATCTGGTGGCCATGGTGCTCGATCCGGCGACCGGGCTCGATGCCCGGATCGGGAACATGCGCAACCATGTGGCCACCACCTTCGGGCTCGTCCTGCCCGAGGTCCGGATGACCGACGATCCCGCCCTTCCCCCCGGCGGCTATGCGATCCGCATTCAAGGCGTCCGGCAGGGCCAGGACCGGCTGGAGCCCGGCCGCGTTCTTGCGCTGATCACCGACGGGGCGGAGGGGCTGCCCGACGGTGCGGATGTCCGGGAGCCGGTTTATGGCGCGCCCGCACGCTGGATCGCGCCGGAGGATCACGAGGCCGCGGCGCTGGCGGGCTGCACGCTGGTCAGCCCGACAGAGGTGCTCGCCACGCACCTGTTGGAGGTCATCAAGGCCAATCTCGCCCGGCTGCTCAGCCTGCGCGGGCTGCGCCGTCTGCTCGACGAACTGAGTCGGACATCCGATCCGGCCCGGGCCGAGGCCAATCGCCGGATGATCGACGATCTGGTGCCCGACAAGGTGCCGCCCGAACTGTTGCTGTCGGTCCTGCGTCTCCTGCTGGAGGAGCGGGTCTCGATCCGCAATCTGCCGCTGATCCTCGAAGCGATCGTGGAGGCGCGCCCCGCCAACCCCGGGCCGGAGGCGATTTGCGAGCATGTGCGCCAGCGGCTCGGCTTCCAGCTGGTGGCGGAGCTGAAACGCGGTGACGGAACGATCCCGCTGATCCAGCTTGCCCCGGAATGGGAACATGTCTTTACCGCTCACCAGATCGACGGCGCACGGGGCGAGGCCGATGTTGCCCTGCCGCCGGCGGAGTTCAGCCGCCTTGCCGCCGCGCTGGCCGAGCGGTTCGCGCAGGCCGCTGAAACCGGCGTGACCCCGGCGCTGGTCACATCGGCGACGCGGCGGCGGTTTCTGCGCATGGTGCTGGCGGCCAAGGGGTTGAGCGCGCAGGTCCTGTCCTATGAAGAGATCGGCCTCGATGCGCGGCCCGCCCTCGTCGGGCTGGTGGCGCCATGAGCGGGGATTTCTTCCTGCTGGCCGAGCAGCTGGCGCGCGAGGCGCGAGTCGTTTGGGTGGGCGGTTTTGCGGTGTTTCTGCGGATCGGCGCCGCGGTGGCGCTCTTTCCCGCCTTCGGTGAACAGATCGTGCCGCTGCGCGTGCGGTTGATGGCGGCACTGTGCTTCACCCTAGTCGTCGCGCCTGCGGTGATGCCACAGGTGGCCGCGGTCGCCCGTGTCCCGGCCGACCTGCCGCACCTTTTCGCGACCGAGGTGGTGTCCGGGCTGGCGCTCGGGATGGTCTTTCGGCTGATGGTCATGGCGCTGCAGGTCGCCGGGACCATGGCCGCGCAGAGCACCTCGCTGGCGCAGTTTTTCGGCGGCGCCGGGGTCGACCCGCAGCCCGCGATCTCGCAGCTTCTGGTGATGGCCGGGCTTGCGCTGGCGGCGATGGCGGGTCTTCACATCCGGCTCGCCGAGGCGCTTGTGGAATCCTATGCCCTGCTGCCGCCGGGGATGTTCGCCCCGGCCGCGGCGCTCGCCGAATGGGGGGTGGGCGAGGTTGCCTCCGCCTTCGCGCTGGCCTTCCGGCTGGCGATGCCCTTCGTGATCGCCGCGCTGATCTACAACGTGGCGCTCGGGGCGATCAACCGGGCGATGCCGCAGCTGATGGTCGCCTTCGTCGGGGCGCCGGCGCTGACATGGGGCGGGCTCGCGCTGTTGTTCGCGGTGGTGCCGGTGGCTCTCGTGCTGTGGTGGCAGGCTTTCGAGCGGCTGCTCGTCGCGCCCTTTGGCGTACCCGGATGAGTGGGGCCGGCGAGGACAGCGCCGAAAAGCCGTTCGAGCCGACGGAACGGCGGCTGCAGGAGGCGCGGCGCAAGGGTGAGGTGCCCCGCTCGCAGGATCTGACCACCGCGGCCGCCTATGGCGGGTTCGTGCTGGCTATCGCCGTGGCAGGGCCCGGCGTGATCGTCAGCCTCGGCACGCTCGGGATCGGGGTCTTCGACCGGGCCGAGGCGCTGGCGCCGGTGCTTCTGTCGGGCGGGCAGGCGGTGGCCGGCGGGCTTCTGGCCGGGGTCGGCGTCGCTCTGGTGCCGCTCGCGTTCTTGCCGGCGATCGCGGCTGCGTCCTGTGTCTTTGCCCAGCGGGGCTGGGTCTTCGCCCCGTCCAAACTCGCCCCCAAACTCAGCCGGGTCTCGCCCATCGCGCAGGCCAAGCAGAAATTCGGGCGTGACGGGCTCTTCGAATTCGCCAAGAGCGCGGCCAAGCTCGTGCTGATTTCCGCGGTGCTCTGGGCTTACCTTTCGATGCGGTTGCCGCGGGTGCTGGGCACGATCCACCTCGATCCCGGCGTTGCCAGCGCCGAGCTTGGCGCGTTCATCATCGAATTCGCGCTTCTGGTCGTGGTGACGCTGGCGCTGATCGGCGCGGCCGACCTGCTGTGGCAGCGCCACAGCCACCTGCGCCGCAATCGCATGTCCCACAAGGAGATGCGCGACGAAATGAAACAATCCGAGGGCGATCCCCACATGAAATCCCAGCGCCGCCAGCGCGGGCAGGAGATCGCGACCAACCGGATGATGGCCGAGGTGCCGAAAGCCGATGTGGTGATCGTCAACCCGACCCATTACGCCGTGGTGCTGCGCTGGGACAGGGGCGCGGGCAGCGCGCCGGTCTGCGTGGCCAAGGGTTGCGATGCGGTGGCGGCCCGGATCCGCGAGGCGGCGATGGCCGCCGGCGTTCCGATCCAGCGCGACCCGCCGACGGCGCGCGCGCTCCATGCGACCGTGGAACTCGGACAAGAGATCCTGCCCGAGCATTACCGGGCCGTCGCCGCAGCGATCCGGTTCGCCGAGGCCATGCGCGCCCGTGCCCGGCGACGCTGGACACAGGCATGAAGACGCGCCGGACCGAACACCTGGCCCGGCTTTCCGCCATAGCGGACATGCTGCGCGAACACCGGCTGTCGGATCTGCGCGCGGCCGGTGCCGAGGTTGCGGGCCTGCGCGCGCAGATCGCCCGGCTGGATGCGGCGGGCGCGGCTCTGTCCGGGGCGGAGAGTTTCTGCACCGCGCCCTCGTGGCTGCGCTGGCAGACAGCGGCGCGGGCGGATTTGAATATCCGCCTGGCCGCGGCCCTCGCGGCGCAGGACCGCGTGCGCGACGCGGCACGCATGGCCTTCGGCCGCGCCGAGGTGCTGCATCGGCTGCGCGGGCGGGATCAGGCGTCCTGACGAACCATGTCTAGGATCAGCACATCGGTGATCACCGGCCCGCTGACCGCACGCCCGGCTTCGAGCAATGCCGCCCGCAAGGCGTGCATCCGGTCGGAGGCGATGAAGGACCCGCTGAAGCCCCCGGCGTTGGAATGCTCGAACAGGGTCGCGAGGAAGGCGTCACGCAGGCGCGCCTCGCGGCTGTAGATCGCGTCGCTGCCGCCTGACGTCACCTCGAGGCTGAGCGACAGGATCACGAAGGATTCGACCTGCCCCGCGCCCAGAACCGGCACCACGAACTGGTTGTTCAGACGCACATAATCGCGCGCGCCGCCGCTGGGTGCGGCGGCCGGAGCGTCATCCTCGCCCGCCGGCCGGGTAAGGCCGCCGATCGTCAGCCCCGCACCGAGCCCGGCCAGCGCCAGCCCGAGGGGCAGAAGCAGCCGCAGCATCAGCCGGGCGCCCTAGAACGGCAGCATGATATCGCTGACCTGCTGGCCCCAGCGGGGTTGCTGCACGTCGGATATCTGCCCGCGTCCGCCGTAGGAGATGCGCGCCCCCGCCAGCCGGTCATAGGTGATCTCGTTGCGGCGCGAGATGTCGCCCGGCCGGACGAAGCCCGAGACCACAAGTTCGCGCAATTCGTTGTTCACCCGCACCTCCTGCGTGCCCTCGATCCGCAGCACGCCGTTGGGCAGCGTCTCGACCACGGTGCTGGCCACCCGCAGGGTCAGCCGTTCGTTGCGCCGCACCGAGCCATCGCCGCGAAAGCTGCTGGAGGAAGATGCATCGACCGCGGCCCCCATCGAAGCCCCATCGGGCAGCGAACGGTCGATGCGCTGGGGCAGTCCGAACAGTTCCGGCATGCCGAGGTTGCTCGCGCCGGTGCGCGACCGGCCGGAGGTGTTGGAGATCTCCGCGCTCTCGTCGATCTCGATCACCACGGTGACGATATCGCCCCTCCGGGCCGCGCGCCGGTCGCCCAGCAGCGATTTCTGGCCGGCCGACCAGAGCGAGGCCCCCCCGGTCGGCAGTGCCTGATCGCTGCGCTCGGGGAAGGGGGCGGCATACATCGCGTGGTGCTGCACGCTGCCCTCGATCGGGGTGAAATCGGGTGCACGGCCCACATGGTCGAGCCCGCTGCAGGCGGCCAGAGCGGTGCAGGCAAGTCCGCTTACGAAAAGGCGCATGGCAATTCTCCGGCGTTGGCCTCAGCGCGCGCTGGCGCGTGCAGGTCCGGTGACATGGATCGATCCGTCCGGGCCGATCAGGCCCGAGACGGTGTTTCGGCTGTCGAGGTTCATCACGCTGAGCATGTCGCCCACGCCGCCCCGGCCTAGCGCCCGGCCCTCGGCGAGGATACTGACCGGCCCCGCGCGGAAGACGAGGCGCACGATCTGGTTACGCTCCACCAGTGCGGGCGGGCCGACATCGCCGGCCATCACCGGCCTTCCGGCATAGAGCACGACACGCGCCTCCTGCCCGATGGCGTGGGAAAGGCTGTCCAGCGCGCCGGGCAGCGTGCCGGGCGCGAGGGTGACATCCTGCGGGCCGATCACGGCGGTGGCGCGGACCGTGCGCGCCGCGACGACCGTGTCGGCCGCTGCCTGCGCGCCCGTACATGCCAGCGCCATGGCGAGGGCGAGCCCGCGCATCAGCGCACCTGCGTGGTGGCGCCGAGCATCTGGTCGGCGGCAGTGATGACCTTGGCGTTCAGTTCATAGCCGCGCTGGGCCTTGATCAGTTCGGTGATCTCGCGCACGGCGTCCACCGCGCTTTCCTCCAGATAGCCCTGACGCAGGGTGCCCAAGCCCTCGGTTCCCGGTTCGGCGGGCAGGGCAGGGCCGGAGGCGGCGGTTTCCAGAAACAGGTTGCTGCCCGTCGCCTCCAGCCCCTTTTCGTTGGTGAATCCGGCCAGCGTGAACTGACCGAGGCGCACCGGTTCCACCCGGTCGGCGAAATAGGCCCAGACCTCGCCGCCGGCATTGATCGAGAGGCTGCGCGCATCGGCCGGGATGGTGATGCCGGGCACGACTTCGTGGCCGTCGGCCGTCACGATCAGACCGTCGGCGCTGCGCTGCAGCGCCCCGTCTCGGGTATAGGCCGGAAGGCCCGAGGGCAACGTCACCTCCAGATAGCCGGCGCCCTCGATGGCGATGTCGAGATCGCCGCCGGTCTGCAGCAGCGAGCCTTGCGCGAGGATCACCGAAACTGCCGCCGGGCGCACGCCGAGGCCCGTCTGCACACCGGTGGGCAGAATTGTGCCGTCGGCGGCGCTGATCGTGCCGGCGCGGGTGTGCTGCTGGTAGTGCAGATCGGCGAATTCGGCGCGCCTTGCGTTGTATCCGGTCGTGCTCATGTTCGCGAGGTTGTTGGAGACCACATCGACACGCATCTGCTGCGCGCTCATGCCCGTGGCGGCGATCTGGAGTGCCTTCATCTGCTGTCCTTTCAGCGGCCGAGGGTCTGCAACACGGTGCGCATCCGGTCATCCTCGCGTTCGAGAAAACCCTGGCCCAGTTCATAGGCGCGCTGGACCTCGATCATCCGCGCGATCTCGAGCACGGGCGAGACGTTGGAGGATTCCAGAAAGCCCTGCATCAGCCGCGCGTCCGGCGCGGGTTCCACCCCCTCGGCCGTGGCGAAAAGCGCGCTGCCCTCGCGCCGGAGGGTTTCGGGCACCAGCGGGACGACGACCCCGAGCCGGGCGATGGGCTGGCCATCGGCCGAAAGCGTGCCGTCATCGGACAGGGCGATCTGGCCGGCCTGCGCCGGCACGAAGACCGGCGCGCCCCCGGCATCCAGCAGCCGGTGGCCATCGGGCGAGACCAGTTCGCCCGCCTCGTTCGGCGTGAAGCTTCCGGCCCGTGTCAAACGCTCCCCCGCCGGGGTGTCGAGGGTGAAGAAGCCCGCGCCCCGGATCGCGAAATCGAAGCCGCCGCCGGTGCGCACCAAATCGCCCTCGGTCATGTCGATGCTCCGGGCATGGGCATGGGCCATGGACAAGTCTGCCTCGTCACGGCCCAGTGCCTTGACATGTTCGGCAAAGATCACGCCTTCGCGCCGGAAACCGGTGGTCGACAGATTGGCGATATTGTGCGCGACAACCTGCATCTCGCGCTTGAGGCCGGACTGGCGGGCGAGGGCCACATATCCGATGCTGTCCATGGCTCAGTCTCCGGCGATGGCGGGGATGAGAATTTCGACGAAGAACTCCACCAGCGTGCCGGACATGAAGCTCATCGTGACCCAGAACACCGCGAGGATCGCGAGCAGTTTGGGCACGAAGGTCAGCGTCATCTCCTGCACCGAGGTGAGCGCCTGAAAGAGGCCCACCGCCACCCCGGCCACGAGTGCCACGCCGAGGATCGGGGAAGAGATGATCACCGCGATCCAGAGTGCCTGACGCAGGCTGTCGTGGAAAAGTGCATCCGACATCATGGTCAGACCGGCATCCGCAGGATTTCCTGATAGGCCTCGACCACCTTGTTGCGCAGGGTCACCGCTGTCTCCACGGCCAGTTCGGTTTCGGCCAGCGCCTGCACCAGCGCGTGCGGGTCGGCGCCGCCGGTCATGGCGGCCTGGGCCGTCGCCTCGCCCCGCTGCAGGGTTTCGGCGAAGCTTTCGGCCAACCGGGCGGCGCCGGCGGCCGGGCTGTCGGCGGGGCGCGGGGCGGTGGCCGGGCGGGCGCCGGCGTAGCCCTGGGTGGCAAGGGATGCACGAATGTCCATGGCTATGTTCCCTCAGCGGCGCAGCACGTCGAGCAGCGCGCGCGACATCTGGCGCACCTGATCGAACATGCGCAGGTTGGCCTCGTAACTGCGCTGGGCTTCCCGGCTGTCGGCGATCTCCACCACCAGATCGACGTTCGACCCGTCGTAATGACCGGTCTCGTCGGCCATCGCATGGCCGGGATCGAAGATGCGGGGCAGTTCGCGACGGTCCAGATCCACCGCTGAGGGGCGCACCCCGCCCGGCGCGTCGGCCCCGGCCCGCGCGGCGATCTGCTGGAACGAGACCACCTTGCGCCGGTAGCCCGGCGTGTCGGCATTGGCGATATTCTCGGACACGTGGCGCAGGCGTTGGGCCTGTGCGTCCATCCCCGAGGCGCTGGCAGCGATGGCGTGGAAAAGGCTGCTCATATATCCCGCGCCCCCCCTCAGCGGCCCAGCGTGGCGCGCAGGATGCCCGTCAGGCTGCGGAAGATCGTCAGCGCCGTGTCGTGTTGCTGACGGGCCTCGGCGCTGTGCATCATCTCGCGTTCGAGCGTGACTGAATTGCCGTTGGGCGCGCTGGGCGCGGCCGAATCCTGCCGGATCGCGGCCTGCAGGCTGCCTGTGGCCACATGCCCGGGCCGGATGTGCCCGGGAATCGCGGGGGTGCTGGCGGCGCGGGCGAAAACCTCGGCGAAAGGTTGCAGATCGCGCCGTTTGTAGCCGGGCGTGTCGGCATTGGCGATGTTGCCGGCCAGAACGCCCTGGCGGGCCGCAGCATGGGCGGCCATGTCATGGGCGGTTCGCAAGACCTGAGGCGTATCGAACATCGGGGCTTCTCCCTCGATTGGCTTACACGAAGGCTTAAGGGTGATTCCTTTAGAAAGCGTAAGCCAGGAACCGACATGCCCCGGAGGCCCCATGTCCCAGCCCTTCGCCGCCCTTCTCGCCGATCTTGAGGAACTGGAACCCGTGCGCCGGATCGGCCGGCTTTGCGGGATCGGGCAGGGCGTGGTGAATGTTTCGGGGCTGGGGGATCGGGCGCAGTTGGGCGACCGGTTGACGATCCGTCGCGCCGGGGCGCCGCCCCTCCAGGCCGAGGTGATCGCGGTGTCGCCCGATGGGCTGACGGCGCTACCGGAAGGCGATGCAAGCGGCTGCGCCCTGCACGATCAGGTGTTTCTGCGCCGGGACCCGGGGCTGGCTCCCGATGCCGGCTGGCTGGGCCGGATCATCGACCCCCATGGCCGGCCGCTCGACGGGCGGGCGCTACCGGCCGGGCC
>SKUV01000361.1 GCA_007129775.1 Paracoccaceae bacterium
CTCGGGCGGGGCGCCGCGGGCCAGCGCCAGCACCAGCGCGCCGGCAAGGCTGTCGCCGGCGCCGACCTTGCTGGCCACCTCCACCCGCGGCGGACGGCAGTGAAACCGGGTGCCGTCAGACAGCGCCATGACCGAGCCGTCGGCGCCCCGCGCCAGCACCGCGATCCGCGCCACGCCCGCGGCGACCAGCCCGGCGGCGAAATCGGCGGTATCGGACACCTCGGGCAGGGGGCGGCCGGCCGCGCCCTCGGCCTCCAGTTGATCGAGCCGCAGCAGATGGATGGGCCGGTCGGCCGGGCGGAGTGCCGCGCGCAGTGCATCCCCCGAAGTGTCGAGCACCAGCAGGCCCCCGCGTTCCGCCAGCGCGGCGTTGAGCAGGTGCGGAAATTCCGCCGCCACCCCGGGCGGCTGGCTGCCCGACAGAACGACAAGCGCGCCCTGTGGTGTGTGTTCGAGGATCGCGGCAAGCGCGGCCTCGGCATCACCTGTGCCCCAGTCCGGCCCGGGCAGAACGAACCGGTATTCGGCGCCGCTGTCGGTTTCGGCCACGGTCAGCGCCAGCCTTGTTTCGCCCGGCGCGGGCACGGCGCTGATCTGCAGCCCCTCCTCGGCCAGAAGGTCTGCGACCTGCGTGCCCATCGCGCCCGAAAGCGCGGCCAGAACCCGCGCCTCGCCCCCCAGCCGCGTGATCACCCGGGCCACGTTGATCCCGCCGCCGCCGGGATGGGCCACAGGCGGCCCGAGGCGCAGTTTCGGGCCGGGCGTGATCCGGGGCACCGGGGCCGAAAGGTCCAGCGTCGGGTTGAGTGTGACAGTCACGATCGGGTGCATGGGTGAAAGGGTCCGATTGCAGGGCGGGGCTTCGTGCAAAGGGTGGTCAGGCGGGGCGGCGCGTCAAGGGGATGTGCGCCTGCGCACAAAATCCATTGCATTGCTGCGGAATGGTGCGATTTCCTGTGACGCCCTAGATGAATGGCGGAAATCAAGCCAAGAGAGGGCAGACCATGACCGTCAAACTCGCGATCGTCTATTACTCCACCTACGGCACGAACCACCAGATGGCGGAAATCGCCGCCGAGGCCGCCCGCGCCGCCGGTGCCGAGGTGCGCGTTCTGCGCGCCGCCGAGACCGCGCCGAAGGAGGTTGTCGAGGGTCAGGACGCGTGGAAGGCGCAGGCCGAGAAATCCGCCGATGTGCCCGTGGCCACGCCCGAAGACATGGAATGGGCCAATGCCTATCTGTTCAGCGCGCCCACCCGTTTCGGCACCATCGCAAGCCAGATGCGCGCCTTCATCGACACGCTGGGCGGGCAGTGGTTTGCCGGCAAGCTGGCGGACAAGGCGGTCAGCGCCATGACCTCGGCCCAGAACCCGCATGGCGGGCAGGAAACCACGCTTCTGGGCCTCTACACCAGCTTCATGCACTGGGGCGCGGTGATCGTGGCGCCGGGCTATACCGATCAGGCGATCTTCGAGTCCGGGGGCAACCCCTATGGCTACAGCCACACCGCGGGCGCCGAATTCGACGGCAAGGCGCGCGCCGCCATTGCCCATCAGGCGCGGCGCCTCGTCACCTTTGCTGGTGCTGTGGCCGGCGCCGGGGAAGCGCAGGCCAAAGCCGCCTGAAGCGACCTTCGCCACCACTCGACGGCGGAAAGAAAAAGCCCCCCGAAGCCCGGCTTCGGGGGGCTTTGACCTGTTTCGGTGGCGCGCGCTATTGCAGGATACGGCCATCCAGTTCCGGCGCGAAGGGCGCGTTTTCCGTGAGGTATTCGGCCAGCGCGTCGGCCAGATCGATGGCGGTGTCATACCCGCCCACCCCGTCGGAGGCGAGCATGGCATAGCCGTCGCCGCCGGCGGCCATGAAGTCGTTGGTCACCACGCCATACATCTCATCCGGGTCGATGGGCGCCCAGCCATCGGCGGTGCGCACCTCGACCCCGGAGACGCGGCCCTCGTTCGGCGCCACCGACAGATCGAGCCGGAAGCGCAGCCCGGCCACCTGCGGAAAGCGTCCCGCGCCCTCCTCGACACCGTTCACCCCGTGCTCCAGCGCGGCGATGATCGTGCTGCCGGGCAGTTGCATGGTGTAAAGCGCGTTCTGGAAGGGCAGCACCGTGAGCACATCGCCCAGCGTCACCGGCCCGGCCTCGAGCGAGGCGCGCAAGCCCCCGCCGTTGCCCAGCGCGATGGTGATCGCCGGATCGTTGAGCCGCGCCAGCATCGCGTCGGTCACGGTATTGCCCATCTCGCATTCCCGCGCTCGGCAATTGTCGCGGCTGCCGTCTATCGGCGCGGCGAGTTCGGCCACCGCCGTGTTCTTCAGCGTTTCGATCGGGCCGGCCAGTGCGGCCACGCGGGCGGCGATATCCTCGGCCTCGGCGAAAGAGGCATCCAGCAACACCGAATCGCCCGTGGCCGAGACCACGGCGCCGGCCGCGTCGAATTCCAGCGCCAGATCGCCGAGATAGCGCGAATAGGCATAGGATTGCACGATCGGCACGGCCCGGCCCGAGGGGCTTTCGACCATGGTCGCGTATTCGGCGGCGGCGTTTTCGTCGGTGTTGGACAAGAGCGTGTGCGAATGCCCGCCCACGATCACCGACAGCCCGTCCACCGCGGCCGCGATCTCCTGATCCTTGACGAAGCCCACATGCGACAGCAGCACGATCTTGTTGACGCCATCCGCCTGCAGCCGCGCCACGGCCTCTTGCAGATGCTCGATCTCGTCCATGAATGTGACGGGGCCGGGAGAGGACAGAAACACCGTGTCGGGCGTGGTGATCCCGAGGATGCCGATGCGCTCGCCGTCGCGCTCAACCACCAGATGGTCATGCACGAATTCGGCCAGCGCGTGATCGCCCGGCACCTGCACATTGCCGGCCACGACGGGGAATTCGGCGGTGGACAGCATCTCGGCGAGACTGTCGGGGCCGTTGTTGAATTCGTGGTTGCCCAGCGTCATCGCGTCGAAACCGATCATGTTCATCATCTCGATTTCGGCGCGGCCCTTGTAGGTGGTGTAAAAGAGCGTGCCCTGGCTCTGATCGCCGGCATCCACGGTCAGCACGGGCAGGCCGGCGGCATCCAGTTCCGCCCGCCGGTCGCGGATCGCCGTGGCCAGCCGCGCGGCGCCGCCATAGCAGTTTCCATCGGCCGAGGCCGAGGGCGAGCAGGTGGCGTCGGAGCGGCTGATTTCCTCGAGCCGGCTGTGCATGTCGTTGATATGCAGGATGTGCAGGGTGAAACCGGTGGAATTGGCGCGCGCCGAGGTCATGGCGAAGGCGCCCGCGCCGGTCACGACCATCGTGGCGCCGGCGACCTGCAGAAACCGGCGCCGGCCGAGGGCGGGGCCGCGCGCGGCGGGTTTGGACATCTTCATCTTTCACTCTCCCTTCTTTGGATGCGACCGGCGCGGCGCGTCCGGTCGGCGGGACGATAGCGGCGATGTGTGACGCCCCGTTGACCCCGGCGCCACGGGCAGCGCCTGCCCGACAGCCAACATTGCCCCCCTTTTGCCGAGTCGGTGAAGCGAAAACTGGCCTGAGGTGCCCGGGCCCCGCCGCCGATGCCGCGCTGCCGCGCAATCGACCTTGTCGCCGCCGCCCTCCCGCGCCATCCTGCGGGCGGGTGACGCAGCCCGACGGCAGGCGCCTGCGCTTGAAAGAACGGGGCGCGGGCACCAAGTATCAGGGCCATGACAGGGCCCGCACAAAGGGGGTTGTCCGAGCCGCCGCACCAGGGGCCGCGCAGCCTGCCGAAAGACAAGGAACCGAAATGACCGAGCAAGCCAATCAAAGCTATCCCGTTCTGCCGCTGCGCGACATCGTCGTGTTTCCGCACATGATCGTGCCGCTTTTCGTGGGGCGCGAAAAATCCGTGCGGGCGCTGGAAGAGGTGATGCAGGACGATCGCCAGATCCTGCTGGCCAGCCAGATCGACCCGACCGAGGACGACCCGGAGGCCGAGGGCATCTATCGCACTGGCGTTCTGGCCAATGTGCTGCAACTGCTGAAACTGCCCGACGGCACCGTCAAGGTGCTGGTGGAGGGCCGCAGCCGCGTGAAGATCGAGGATTATGTGCCCAACGACCAGTTCTTCGAGGCGCGCGCGGTCGGCCTCGACGAACCCGAGGGCGATGGCGACACCGTCGCGGCATTGCTGCGCTCGGTCGCCGAGGAATTCGAGCGTTACGCGAAAGTGCGCAAGAACATCCCCGAAGAGGCACTCGCCGCGGTGGCAGAGGCCAACGCGCCCGCGCGCCTCGCCGATCTGGTGGCGGGCCATCTGGGTGTCGAGGTGGCGCAAAAGCAGGAATTGCTGGAAACGCTCGATGTGGGCGAGCGGCTGGAAAAGGTCTTTGGCCTGATGCAGGGCGAAATGAGCGTCCTGCAGGTGGAGCGCAAGATCAAGACGCGCGTGAAAAGCCAGATGGAGCGGACCCAGCGCGAATACTACCTCAACGAACAGATGAAGGCGATTCAGCGCGAACTGGGCGACGGCGAGGACGGCCAGTCGGAAATCGCGGAGCTGGAAAAGCGCATCAGCGAGACGAAACTGTCGAAAGAGGCGCGCGAAAAGGCCGAGGCCGAGGTCAAGAAACTGAAAAGCATGTCGCCCATGTCGGCCGAGGCCACCGTGGTGCGCAATTATCTCGACTGGATGCTGTCGATTCCGTGGGGCGTGAAATCCCGCGTGAAAAAGGATCTGGGGCGCGCCCAGAAGATCCTCGACGACGACCATTACAGCCTCGAAAAGGTCAAGGAACGCATCGTCGAATACCTTGCCGTGCAGTCACGCTCGTCGAAATTGCGCGGGCCGATCCTGTGCCTTGTCGGCCCGCCCGGCGTGGGCAAGACCTCGCTGGGGCGCAGCGTGGCCAAGGCCACGGGGCGCGAATTCATCCGTATCTCGCTTGGCGGGGTGCGCGACGAATCCGAGATCAGGGGCCACCGGCGCACCTATATCGGCTCCATGCCCGGCAAGATCGTTCAGGCGATGAAGAAGGCGAAAACCACCAACCCGCTGATCCTGCTCGATGAAATCGACAAGATGGGGCAGGATTTCCGGGGCGACCCGGCCAGCGCCATGCTCGAAGTTCTGGACCCGGAGCAGAACAGCACCTTCACCGACCACTATCTGGAGGTCGAATACGACCTGTCGAACGTGATGTTCCTGACCACGGCGAACAGCTACAACATGCCCTCGCCGCTTTTGGACCGGATGGAGATCATCCCGTTGTCGGGCTACACCGAGGATGAAAAGGCCGAGATCGCGCGCCGCCACCTGATGCCCAAGGCCGTCAAGAACCACGGGCTGAAGCCTGCCGAATTGTCGCTGGCCGAGGATGCGCTGCTGGAGGTGATCCGCCGCTACACCCGCGAGGCCGGCGTGCGCAATCTGGAACGCGAACTGGCCAAGATCGCGCGCAAGGCAGTCACCCGGATCGTGCGGCGCGAGGTCAAGCATGTCGAGGTCAAGCTGGATAACCTGCCCGATTTCCTCGGCGTGCCGCGCCACAAATACGGGATTGCGGAAAAGGAGGACCAGATCGGCGTGGTCACCGGCCTTGCATGGACGAATGTGGGCGGCGAGCTATTGCAGATCGAGGCGCTGCGTCTGCCCGGCAAGGGACGCATGAAAACCACCGGCAAGCTGGGCGACGTGATGAAGGAATCGATCGACGCCGCCAGCAGTTTCGTGCGATCCATCGCGCCGCAGATCGGGGTCAAGCCGCCGAAATTCGAGACGATGGACATTCATGTCCATGTCCCCGAGGGCGCCACGCCCAAGGACGGGCCGAGCGCGGGCGTCGGAATGGTCACCTCGATCGTGTCGGTTCTGTCGCAGATCCCCGTGCGCCGCGACGTGGCGATGACCGGCGAGGTCACGCTGCGCGGCAATGTGCTGGCCATCGGCGGGCTCAAGGAAAAGCTACTTGCCGCCCTGCGCGGGGGCATCAAGACGGTGCTGATCCCCGAGGACAACGCCAAGGATCTGCCCGAGATCCCCGACAACGTGAAATCGGGGCTCACGATCATCCCCGTGGCCCATGTCCATGATGTGCTGCGCCACGCCCTCGTGCGCCCGCCCGAGCCGGTGGACTGGGATGAGGAAGCCGAAGAGGCCGCGCGTCTGGCGCGCCTGTCGGGCCCGGGCGAGGATGGCGGCGCCGGGCGCATGACGCACTGACGGCCGCAACAAGCGCCGGGCCGCCGGCCGCACGCAATCCGCGAAAAGGGCCCCCGCCAGCGGGTGGGGGCCCTTTGCGTGGCCGGGCATCCTGCTCGTGATGTTCGACTGTCATTGGCGATTGACGGGCCGCAGGCGTTGTGACATTCGCATGTCATGCGAAGGGGGAAGCGATGACAGACAGATCATTTGCCGGGCAGGCAGCCGTTGTCACCGGCGGTGCGCAGGGGATCGGGGCGGCCGTGGCCGGACAGCTCGCCGCGCGCGGCGTGCGCGTCGCGCTTTGGGACATGGACAAGGCGCTTGCGGGCGAAACGGCGGCCGGACTGGGCGCGTATGCGGCCGCCTTCGGCGTCGATATCGCCGACAGCGCCAGCGTGCAGGCCGCGATGGCCGCCACTGTCGACGCCTTCGGCGGGGTCGATATCCTTGTCAATTCCGCCGGCATCGCCGGGCTGAACGCGCCGCTTGCCGATTACCCGGAAGACGAGTTCCGCGGCATCCTCGATATCAACCTGACCGGGACTTTTCTGGTGAATCGCGCCGTCGTGCCGGGCATGACCGAGCGCGGCTATGGCCGCATCGTCAACATCGCCTCGGTCGCCGGCAAGGAGGGCAACCCCAACGCCAGCGCCTATTCGGCCTCCAAGGCCGGGGTGATCGGGCTGACGAAATCGCTGGGCAAGGAGCTTGCGGGCCTGGATATCGCGGTCAATTGCGTCACCCCGGCGGCGGCGCGCACCCGCATCTTCGACCAGATGAAGCAGGAGCATATCGACTACATGCTCTCGAAGATCCCGCGCGGCCGCTTTCTGGAACTGGACGAGGCCGCGGCGATGATCGTCTGGCTGGCCTCGCCGGAAAACAGCTTTACCACCGGCGCGACCTTTGATCTGTCTGGCGGGCGCGCGACCTACTGAGCGCGGGCGACCGACTTTTTTCAAGCGACCGAACACGGGGACGAAGGATGAAGCTACTCAGATACGGCCCGCCGGGTCAGGAAAAACCGGGGATGCTGGATGCCGATGGGGGGCTGCGCGATCTGTCGGAGCATCTGGACGACATCTCCGCCGCAGGGCTGGAGGCGGCCATCGCCAAGGCCGCGACGCTCGACCCCGCCAGCCTGCCGGCGGTCCCGGGCAACCCGCGGATCGGCCCCTGCGTGGGCGGTGTCGGCAAGTTCATCTGCATCGGGCTGAACTATTCCGACCATGCCGCCGAATCGGGGATGGAGGTGCCGCCCGAGCCGATCATCTTCTTCAAGGCGACCTCGGCCATCTGCGGCCCCAGTGACGATGTGGAGATCCCGCGCAATTCCGTCGCCACCGACTGGGAGGTGGAACTGGGCGTCGTCATCGGCAAGGCGGCGAAATACATCACCGAGGCCGAGGCGATGGATCGTGTGGCGGGCTATTGCGTGGTCAACGATGTTTCGGAACGCGATTTCCAGATTCGCCGCCATGGCCAGTGGGTCAAGGGCAAGTCCGCCGACACCTTCGGCCCGCTGGGCCCGTGGCTGGTGACCCGCGACGAGGTGGCTGACCCGCAGAACCTGCAGATGTATCTGGAGGTCAACGGCCACCGCTATCAGGACGGCAGCACCGGAACCATGGTTCACGGCGTCGCTCATCTGGTGGCCTATCTGTCGCAATTCATGAGCCTGCAACCGGGCGATGTGATCTCGACCGGAACGCCCCCCGGGGTGGGCATGGGGCAGAAACCGCCCGTCTACCTCAAGCCCGGCGATGTGATGGAACTGGGCATCGAAGGTCTGGGCACCCAGCGCCAGAAGGTGATCGCCGCGCCCTGAGGGGGGCGGCCACTGAGGGGCCAGCGGCGCAGGGGGGCCGCGTCGCGTTGCCGGCTTGACGCCGCGGGCGGCCGCGGGTTCGCTGATGCCCTGCGTGGGGCGCCGCCCCGCGCCGCCGCTGCAAAAGGCCCGCCCATGCGCGACATCGACATGAAGACCTTTGTGGTGCTGGCCCGAACGCGCCATTTCGGCCGCACGGCGCAGGAACTGAACACCACCCAGCCCGCCATCTCCAGCCGGCTGGCCGCGCTGGAGGCCGAATTCGGCTGCCGCCTCGCCCATCGCGGGGACCGGGATTTCGCGCTGACGCCAGCGGGCGAAAAGGTGCTGGCCCGGTTCGAGGCGATGCTGAACGATATGGACCACCTGCGCCGGGCCTTGCGCGCCGACACCCCGGCCCGGCGCGCACCGCTGCGGCTCGGCGCGATCGACAGCATTTCCTCCACATGGATGCCGGCGCTGATCGACATGCTGCACGGCGCCTTTCCCGACTTGCGCATCGAATTGACGGTGGACGGCACCAAACCTCTGGTGGCCGGCATGCGGCGGGGCGATCTGGACATGGTCTTCTGCCTGCATCCGGTGCTGGACGAGGGGTTTCGCAGCTATACCGCCTGCTTTCTGCAGATGGTCTGGGCCGGCTCGCCTCGGCTGATCGACCCCGCGCGGCGCTACCGGGTGGCGGAACTGGCGGAACTGCCGATCATCTCGTTTCCGCGCAACTCTCCGCCGTTCCAGATGATTGCGCCGTTTTTCCACGACGAACAGGTGCTGGCGTCGAAACTCACCTCGTGCAATTCGCTCTATGCGATGATCAACCTGCTGATCGACGGCTTCGGCATCGGCGCGATCCCCACGGTGACGATCTGGCGCGAGATCCGGCAGGGCCTGCTGCATCCGTTGCAGGTGACCAAGCATTTCCCGCCCATGGCCATCATCGCCAGCTATCAGGCCACGACGGATCAGGAGTTCATCCGCGAGGTGGTGGGCCATGCCAAGGCCGCCGCGGCGGGCTATTGCGCGAGGGTCGACCCGGCGCTGGCGTGGCTGGAGGCACCGCTCGCGCCCTCCTCCGCAGCGGAAGACGGCGCACAGCCCGCCGTCACGGCCGCGCCGCGCTGAGGCCTCGGCCGGCGCGGGGCGCGGGCAGCCTCAGGTGCCGCAGAAGGTGGCGGTCACCCGTTCCTCCGGGCGCGGGGGCAGGGCGAGCGTACAGGTCTCTGGCCGGTCGTCATAGGGCCGGGCCAGCGCGTCGCACAGCCTGTGGAACGGCGCGAAATCGCCCGCGACAGCGGCGGCGATGGCTTCTTCCACCCGGTGGTTGCGCGGGATCAGCGCGGGATTGGCCGCGCGCAGATCGGCCGCGATACCGGGCAGGCTGCGCCCCTCCTGCGCCAGCCGCGCCGCCCAGTCGCGGGCAAAGGCGTCATAAGCCTCCGGCTCGGCGAACTCGGCCCGCGCGCTGCCGTCGACGAGGCCGCGGAACACCCGGGTGAAATCGGCCCGCTGCGCCGCCATCCGCGCCAGCAGCGTCTCGATCAGTTCCGCATCGCCTTCCCGGGCCTCCGTCAGGCCCAGTTTCGCGCGGAAAACCGCCAGCCATTCGGCTTGATAGCTCTCGGCAAAGCCGTGGACGACCTCGGTTGCGGCCTCGATTGCCGCATTCACATCGGAGTCGATCAGCGGCAGCAGCGTGCTGGCGAACTGGCCCATGTTCCAGACCGTGATCTGGGGCTGGTTGGCATAGGCATAGCGGCCGAACTGGTCGATCGAGGAAAAGACCGTGTCGGGGTGGTAGCCATCCATGAAGGCGCAGGGGCCGTAATCGATCGTGATGCCGCCCACATGGGCATTGTCGGTATTCATCACCCCGTGGATGAAACCCAGCCCCATCCATTGCGCCACCAGCCGGGCCTGCGCAGCACAGGCCGCGCGCAGCAGATCAAGCGCCCCCTCGGCCTGCGGGTAATGGCGCGCCCCTGTGTGATCGGCCAGCGCCTGCAGCGCGGCCACATCCCGGCGCACCGCGAAATACTGGAACGTGCCCACCCGGATATGGCTGGAGGCGACGCGGGTCAGCACCGCGCCGGGCAGCGCGGTTTCGCGATAGACGGGCGCGCCCGTGGTCACCGCCGCGAGCGCCCGCGTCGTCGGCACGCCGAGTGCGGCCATCGCCTCGCTCACCACATATTCGCGCAGAACCGGGCCGAGCGCCGCGCGCCCGTCGCCCCCGCGCGAAAACGGCGTGCGGCCAGAGCCCTTGAGTTGCAGATCGAACCGCGCGCCATCGGGCGCCACCACCTCGCCCAGAAGCAGCGCGCGCCCGTCGCCCAGTTGCGGAACGAACCCGCCGAACTGGTGGCCGGCATAGGCCTGCGCCAGCGGCTCGGCGCCGTCGGGCACGGCATTGCCGGCCAGCATCGCCACCCCCTCGGGCGAGCCCAGCACCGCCGGGTCGAGCCCCAGCCGCCGCGCCAGCCCCTCGTTGAGCCGCACCAGCGCCGGGTCGGGCACCGCCACCGGCGCCTGCCGGGCGAAGAAATGATCGGGCAGCCGGGCATAGGAATTGTCGAAGGCGAAGGCGGGTGTCGGGGCGGTCATGGCGGGGCCGTTTCGATGCGGGTTGCGGGATGCGGGCCCCTTGGCGCGGTTTTCGGGGCGCGGTTGTCGGGGCCGCGTTCGGGGCCGCGCCGGACTGGCGCTGTTGCGGGCTGTCCGATGCAAAACCTAATCCGGAGACGGCGCCTCGGCCAGCCCCCCCCGCGAGGCATGCCCTACCTCTGCCCGCCCCTTCACCTCTGCCCGCCCCTTCACCTCTGCCCGGCGTGCGGGGGGCGCCCCCGTTGCCCGACTGCCGTGCGCCCGTCGCTCACAGCATCAATCACCCTCTTGAAATTGGGGGTGGAAACTCGGCCCGTTGCGCCCCATACTCTGCCCGCGGCAGGCCGGGTGTCTTCTGTCCACGGTCGACCAAGCGTCGGGCGCCGGCAGGCCGCGGGGCACAAGGCTGCACCAAAGCAGCCGGAAAACAGGGGCGACTACAAGATGGCTTCGGATCGTCAGAATTTGCAGGACGCATTTCTCAATCACGTGCGCAAGAACAAGGTTCCGGTTACGGTCTTTCTGATCAACGGGGTCAAATTGCAGGGTGTCATCACCTGGTTCGACAATTTCTGCGTGCTTCTGCGCCGCGACGGGCAGTCACAACTTGTCTACAAACACGCCATTTCGACAGTCATGCCCGGCCAGCCCATCAGCCTCTA
>SKUV01000238.1 GCA_007129775.1 Paracoccaceae bacterium
GCGCGGGTTCAGTCGGCGCGGGTTCAGTCGGCGCGGGTTCAGTCGGCGCGGGTTCAGTCGGCGCGGGGCAGGACGCGCAGGCGCGCGGGGTCGATGCGCAGGCGGACGCGGCTGCCCTCGTCCCATGACTGGTCGGACGGGGCGAGCGCGCGCAGCCGCGCATCGCCCAGCCGCAGCACATAGCGGTTGCGCGCGCCCAGATAGACCCTTGTGCCGACCGATGCCTCCGGCCCGACCGACCCATCGTCGCCAGCCGCGGCCAGCGCGATATCCTCCTGGCGGATCGACAGCGTGACGGGGCCGGGCCGACGCTCGCCCTCTGGCAGGTCCATCTGCTGGCCGTCGGGCAGGCGCGCGCGGCGGCCGCCTTCCAGCACCTCGGCATCGATCAGGTTCGCCGCCCCGAGAAAGGCCGAGGCGAAGGCCGTCGCGGGGCGGGAATAGATCGCGGAGGGCGTGTCCTCCTGCTCCACCTCGCCGTTGTTGATCAGAACGATCCGGTCCGACAGCGACAGCGCCTCTTCCTGATCGTGGGTCACGAAGATTGTCGTCAGGCCAAGCTGCTTGTGCATCTCGATCAGTTCCACATGCATATCCTCGCGCAGCCGCGCATCGAGGTTCGACAGCGGCTCGTCCAGCAGCAAAACCTTGGGGCGCGACACGATGGCCCGCGCCAGCGCCACACGCTGTTGCTGCCCGCCCGAAAGCTGGCGCGGGCGGCGGTCTGCCAGATGACCAAGCTGCACCGTCTCCAGCGCCTCCTGCACCCGCCTGCGCTGGTCCTCGCGGTTGCCGATCCGGCGCATCCGCAGCGGAAAGCGGACGTTTTCGGCCACGCTCAGATGGGGCAGCAGGGCGTAGGATTGAAACATCATCGCGATGTCGCGCCGTTCGGGCGGCAGGGACGTCACGTCGCGCCCGTCGATCTCCACCCGCCCGGTGGTCACGCTTTCCAGCCCCGCGACGATGCGCAGAAGCGTGGTCTTGCCGCAGCCCGAGGCGCCCAGCAGGCTGATGAACTCGCCCGAACGGATATCGAGCGAGACGCCGTGCAGCACCTCGACCTTGCCGAAGGATTTGGTGATATCGGTCAGACGCACATCGGCCATGGCTCAGGAACTCGCGACTTTCTGGACGCCCACGATGCGGTCGATGATCAGGATCAGGGCGATGGTGATCAGGATCATGATGGTCGAGACGGCGGCGACCGACGGATCGGGGCTGAACTCAAGCTCGCTGTAGATCTGCACCGGAAGCGTCGTCATGCCCGGGCGGCGCAGGAACAGCGACAGCACGGCCTCGTCGAACGAGACGTTGAAAGCGAAAAAGGCGCCTGCCGCCAGCCCCGGCGTGCATTGCGGCAGCACCACCAGCAAAAGCCGCTGCATCCGGCCCGCGCCCATGGTGGCGGCGGCTTCCTCCAGAAACGGGTCGCTGTCGGCCAGTACGGCAAGCGTGGTGCGCACCACGTAAGGCGAGGCGATCACCGTATGGGCCAGCCACAGCACCGGCACGCTGACCGGCCCGAACAGCATCGACCACAGCATCAGCATCCCGATGGCGTAGATGATGGTGGGCAGCACCAGCGGCGACAGGAAAAAGGCGCCCATCGCCTCGGACCCGGGCAGCTTGCGCCGGTGAATGGCCACCGCCGCCGCCCCGCCCAGAAGCGTGGCCGAGATCGTCACCAGAACCGCGACCCGAAGGCTCAGCCAGCCCGCCGCCAGATAGGCATCCGAGGCCAGCACCCTTTGATACCATTGCAGCGACAGCCCGTTGGGCGGGAAGGCCACGAACCGGCTTTCCGACAGCGACACACCCACCACCACCACCAGCGGGCCCAGCAGGAAGACCGCGCAAAGGCCCACGAAAACCCATGCGAGGATGCGCAGCGGCGTGGGGACCGCCCTAACCATCGGCCCGCCTCGCAAGCCGGATGTAGGGGATCAGCACCAGAAGCACGCCGGCGAACAGGATCACGGCCTGCGCGGCGGCGAAATTCCAGTCCAGCGTCTGCGTCACCTGACGATAGATCGAGGCCGCCAGCACCTGCACCCGCGGCCCGCCCAGCAGGTTCGGCGTGATGAAGCTGGAGGCCGAGAGCGTGAACACCAGAAGCGAGCCCGCCACGATCCCCGGCACCGCAAGCGGGAAAACCACGGTGCGCACCGCCTGCAAGAACCCGCAGCCCATGGTGCGCGCAGCCTCCTCAAGCCGCGGATCGATCCGCAGCATCACGCCAAGGATCGACAGCGCCATGAAGGGCAGCAACACCTGCACCATCCCGATCACGATGGCCGCTTCGGTATGCATGAGCGAGAACGACCGCCCCACCAGCCCGAAATCACGCAGCGTCGACGGGATAAGGCCCGAGCGTGACAGCACCACCATCCAGCCGAAGGTGCGGATCACAACGCTGGTCATCAGCGGCAGGATCACCATCACCACCAGCCACAGCCGCGCCCTCGGCCCGACCCGGGCCATGATATAGGCCAGCGGAAATCCGATGATCAGGCACCAAAAGGTGATCAGCGTCGACAGCTTGACCGTGCGCCACAGCACCCCGAGGTAGAATTCATCGCCCAGAAAACGGCGGAAATGATCGAGCGTCGGACCTTCGGGGCCCTGAAAGGCCAGCACCAGCATCTGCGCGATGGGCACGAAAAACGCCACCGCCAGCAACAGCAGGCCGGGCAACACCAGAAGCAGGTTTTCCTGTCTGTCGGTCATTCGGGCCTGTCTTCGTCGCCGCCGGGCATGTCTGCGGCCGATGTGGGAAAGAGCCGCGCAAGGATGCGGCCGATAGCGCCGCAGGTCCAGCGCCCAGGCGCATGACGCGCCCCCTTCGCCGCGCCGGGCGGGAGGGGCGCGCCATCAACCGCCTGATCCGGCGCGCGGGACGCCCGCGCGCCGGAGGGCGCGGATCAGCGCGCGATGGTGCGGTTCCACGCATCCACCCATTCCGAACGCCGCTCTTCGATCACCTGCGGGTCGAACCGCACCAGCCCGGCCAGCGCCTCGGCGCCAAAGGGGGTGTTCTCGGCGGTCTCGCCGGTCAGTTCGGCATTCACGTTGGTGGGCGCATAGCCCATTTCCTCGGCAAAGCAGACCTGCGCCTCGGGCGAGATGGAGCGGTCGATCAGTTGCAGCGCGAGCTCCTGATTCGGCCGGCCGGCCACGAGGTTGGCGGTGATATAGACGCCCGGCGTGCCCTCGGCCGCCTGATTGAAGCCGATAGGCAGGCCCGCATCCTGCAGCACGAAGGCGTAATCCGACGAATAGGGCGCCACCCAGGCGTCGTTCTGGGCGAATTCCTGCATGATCTCGGGCGAGGTCGAGACCACGATCGCGCCGCCGTCCAGCATCTCGGCCACCGCATCCAGCCCGGGCTGGATGTCGTCGAGGCTGCCGCCCAGCGCCTGATTGAGCATCAGGAAGCCCTGCATTCCGTAGGTGTTCGACATGTCGGTCAGAACGAGGTTTTCGAACCATTCCGGGTTGGTCAGATCGGTCCAGTTGGCGGGGCCGTCCAGAACCTCCGCATTGTAAAGAAGCCCCAGCGCCACGATCGAATAGGACGGGCCCTCGCCGCCTTCGAGATTGGGGCGCGCGGCTTCCACAAGCCCGTCGACATTCGACAGGCTCGCCGGATCGATGGGCGACAAGAGCCCCTCGGCGGCTGCCACGATCTCCTGCCCGCCGGAGAAGTGGATCACGTCGAATTGCGGCGCGTCGCGCTGGGCGCGCAGTTGCGCGAAACCGTCGGCGGAATAGGCGGTCACCACCTGTACATTGGCGCCCGTTGCCTCTTCGAACGGCGTGATGATGCACTTGCGGTGCGCTTCTTCATAGGCGCCGCCGAAGGAGTTGATGGTCAGCGTCTGGCCGAAGGCTGCGGAGGCCATCAGCGTGGCGGCAGCGGAAAGCGAAAGCGTCTTGATCGGGGTCATTGGGTCGTCTCCCTTGCTGGTCTGGGTCTTGGCGCGGTCGTTCGCGCGCGCGTGTTCGGAAAGTCGCGGCGTCAGAGGCGGCCCATCTCGACCGTCTTGACGCCTTCCTTGCGGATCAGGCGGCATTGTTCGGCGATGGCCTCAAGGCCCTCGGTCATCTTTGCGAAATAGGTCACCGGAATCCAGCCCGTCGGGCCGAAGGTGCGCCCGCCGACGCCGTAGAACATGCCGATCTCCCAGAATTCATCCGGGTCGATCTTGAAGAAGTTCTTGGGCTGGTAGAACCACAGCATGTCACCCGGATCGGGCTGCACGGTCTGGTTTTCGGGCGGCAGCGTGGTCGGGTCGAAACTGCGGTGCGATTCGGGAAGGCCCATCATGATCTCGGGGCCGGAAAAGATCGCGTGACTGGCAGTCACCCGGATCGGCGTTTCCAGCGCATCCCAAAGGGTTTTCGCGGTAACAGGTGCGGTCTGCCAATAGGGCGTGATGATGCCCTGGACACCCGAATCCACGAATTTGAAGTAGAACCGTCCGTCGCTCATGGCGCCCCCGCTTTGCTGTGATTGGATGCGCGAAGTGTGCGGGCGCGCGGTGCGCGCGTCAAATTCCAAGCGTCAATGCACCCGATAACGAATTTTTATCGATCTTCGGGCCCGGGCCTGGCCCCCGCCATCTCGTGCAACGCCGCCAGAAGCGCGCGGGTGGAGGGATCGGCGCCGTCGACCGTGGCCTCGCCCCGCACCGCCGGCAGCAGTTGCGAGGCCAGTTCCTTGCCCAGTTCCACCCCCCATTGATCGAAGGAATTGATGCCGAGGATCACCCCCTCCACAAACACCCGGTGCTCATAAAGCGCGATTATCGCCCCCAGCGTCGCCGGATCCAGAAGCGGGTAGATCAGCGTGGTCGAGGGCCGGTTGCCGGGAAAGACCCGGTGGCGGGCCTGCCGCTCCAGTTCCGCGCCGGTCAGGCCGCGCCCGGCCAGCGTCTCGGCAGCCTCGGCCAGCGTGCGCCCGCGCAGCAGCGCCGCCGATTGCGCAAGGCAATTGGCAACCAGCAACGCGTGATGATGGGCAAGCTCCGGCTCGTGGCCCCGGGCAGCCACCAGAAATTCGCACGGCACCACCTGCCGGCCCTGATGGATCAGCTGGAAAAAGGCGTGCTGGCCGTTGGTGCCGGGCTCGCCCCAGACAATGGGGCCGGCCGGGCGCGGCAGGTCGGCGCCGTCCATCCCCACGCGCTTGCCGTTCGATTCCATCTCCAGTTGCTGCAGATAGGCCGGCAGGCGGGCGAGGCGCTGGTCATAGGGCAGCACCGCGCGGCTGGCATGGCCGCAGATCTGGTGATGCCAGATACCCACCAGCGCCAGCATCACCGGCATGTTCTCTTCCAGGGGCGCTGCGCGGAAATGCGCATCCATCGCCGCGCCACCGGCCAGAAAATCGCGAAACGCCGCCGGACCGATCGCCAGCATCAGCGACAGCCCGATCGGCCCCCAGAGCGAATAGCGCCCGCCGACCCAATCCTCGAAGCCGAAGACCCGCCCGGGCGGGATGCCGAAAGCGCCCGCGCGCGCCGCATCCGAAGACAGCGCGACGAACTGCCGCGCGGGCTCGGCCACCGCGCGGGCCATCCACGCCCGGGCGGTTTCGGCATTCGTCATGGTCTCGACGGTGGTGAAGGTCTTGGAGGCGACGATCACCAGCGTGCGGCCCGGATCGCAACGCGCGAGCACGTCATGCACATGCGCCCCGTCCACGTTCGAGACGAAGTGACAGCGCGGCCCGTCGTGCCAGGGCGCCAGCGCAAGGGTCGCCATCGCCGGCCCCAGATCCGAGCCGCCTATGCCGATATTGACCACATCGGCAATCGGCCCGCCCGCCCCGCAATAGCGGCCCTCGCGCAGGGAGGCCGCGAAATCCTCCATCCGCGCCAGTGTTTCGCGCACGCCCGCCTTCACGTCCTCACCGCCCGCGACGAGCTGCCCCTCGGGCGCGCGCAGCGCCGTGTGCAGCACAGCGCGGCCCTCGGTTTCGTTGATCGGGCGGCCCTCGAACATGGCCTCGCGCCGGCCCGGCACATCGGCCGCCTGCGCCAGCGCGATCAGCAGATCACGGGCGTCGTCGTCGATATTCGTTCTGGAATAGTCGAACCTCATCCCGCAGGCCTCGGCCGAATAATGGCCGGCCCGGCCCGCAGCGTCGAACAGGCGCAGGATCGGACGGTCGGCGTTGGCCGCGTGGTTTTCGCTCAGGGCTTGCCAGATATCCATGGGGCCTCCTGTTCGCCGTGACCGGGGCGGGCGCCGGTCGGTGACGCCGCTATTCGGCCCAATGCACCGTTGCATCGTCCAGCACCGCGTTGATCGGGGCCTCCAGCGCCGGGCGGCCCGCGGCCGCCTCCAGCGCCGCGCGCTTTTCGGCGCCGGTGATCAGCACATGCACCGACATCGCGGCGCGCAGCACCGGCGCCGTCAGGGTCACCCGTGGCTCGGGCACACCGGGCGCGCGCATCGCCATCAGCGCGGGTGCGTCGTCGGCCAGCGCCTCGGCCAGCCGGTCGCCCCCGGGCAGAAGCGAGGCCGTGTGCATGTCCTCACCCATGCCCAAGAGCACCAGCGACAGCGGCAGATGCGGCGCCAGCCCCTCCGACAGCGCCTCCAGCCCGGCCTCGGGCGTGGGCGCATCATTGACCATCGGCACCAGCCTCGCCGCCGCCGCTTGGCCCCGCAGCAGATGCTCGCGCAACAGCCGCGTGTTGGAGCGGGGCGAGGCCTCGTTGACCCAGCGCTCGTCATTCAGCACGATGGCGACGCGCGACCAGTCCAGTTCCAGTTCCGACAGCACGTCGAAAACCGGCCCCGGGGTGGAGCCTCCGGGCACGCTCAGCGTGACCCGGTCCTGCCGGCGCAGAAAGCCCGCAAGCTCGCTGCCCAGCGCCTTGGCCACGGCCAGCATCATCAGGTCGCGGTCGGGGTATTCGTGAAAGGTCATGGTGTGATCTCCCGCCAGCGGCGCCCGTCACGGTGCATCAGCATCAACGCATCCTCCGGCCCCGAGGTTCCGGGATCATAGGACACCGGGCGGCTTCCCGCATCCACCCATTCGGCGATCACCGGATCGGTCCAGGCCCAGGCGGCCTCCACCTCGTCGCCGCGCATGAACAGGGTCTGGTTGCCCCGGATCACATCCATGATCAGCCGCTCATAGGCGTCGGGAATGTCGGTGCCGCCCTCGCCCAGCGCCTCGGCAAAGGACATGTCGAGCGGAACATTGACCAGCCGCATGCCCCCCGGCCCGGGCTCCTTGATCATCACGCGCAGCTTGATGCCCTCGTTGGGCTGCAGCCGGATGACCAGCACGTTTTCCTTCCAGCGTTCATCCTCGCCGAAGATCGAATGGGGCGGCTCGCGGAAGGTGATGGCGATCTCGGAGGAGCGCGCTCGCAGCCGTTTGCCGGTGCGCAGGTAGAACGGCGTGCCCTTCCAGCGCCAGTTCGACACATGCACCCGCAGCGCCACATAACTTTCGGTGCGGCTGTCGGAATTGCCGACATCCTCGCGATAGCCGGGCTGGCCGCCGACGGCGCCATACTGGCCGCGCACGATGTCCTCGGGCGCGACCGGATCGAGGGCGCGAATCACCTTCAGCTTTTCATCGCGCACGGCATCGGGATCGAACCGGTTCGGCGGCTCCATCGCGATCAGGCACAAAAGCTGCATCAGATGGTTCTGGACCATGTCGCGCATGGCGCCGGACTGATCGTAATAGCTGCCGCGCCCGTCCACACCCACGGTCTCGGCCACGGTGATCTGGACATGGTCGACATATTGGGCGTTCCACAGCGGCTCGAACAGGATGTTGGCGAAGCGCACCGCCATCAGGTTCTGCACCGTCTCCTTGCCCAGATAATGGTCGATCCGGTAAATCTGCGCCTCGTTGAAATGCGCCGCCAGCGTTGTGTTGAGCGCGCGCGCGCTGGCCAGATCGTGGCCGAAGGGCTTTTCCACCACCAGCCGGCTGTCGCCATCGGCGATGCCGAAGCCGTGCAGCCGTTCGGCCAGATCGCCAAAAAGCGCGGGCGCCACCGAGAAATAGAAGGCCCGCACCACGCCCGCGCGCATCCGGTCGCGCAGTTCCTGCCAGCCGCCGGTGCCGCGCGCGTCGATGGCGACATAGCCCAGACGCTCCAGAAACGCCTCGATCCGTTCGGGGTCGCGGCGCCGGGCATCCACGAATTCCTCAATCGCCGCGCGCACGAAATCCCGATAGCCGTCTTCGTCCATCTCGGAGCGGGCAGCCCCGATCACCCGCGCCTCGGGCGGCATCTGCCCGTCGAGAAAGCGCCGATAAAGCCCCGGCAGGATCTTGCGGCGGGCCAGATCGCCGGTGCCGCCGAAAATCACCAGATCGAAGGGATCGACCGGAATGACGCGAGAAACCATGTGCTGCGACCCTGTCCCTGCCTGTGCCCCGAGCCCGCCCCCGCCGCCCCGTTGGCCGCGTGCCGGCGCGGGCCGGTGTTCTTTCGCGCCGATGCCGTTGACGACGCCGTTAGCGCTAACGAGCGCCGACCTAGACCAGCATGCCGGCAAAGTCCAGCACAAGGCACCGCCCCGTGCAAGGCCCGTGCAAGGCCCGTGCAAGGCCCGTGCAAGACCCGCGGAACGGCTTCGGCCCGGCCTCGCGCGTCCTTGCGCCCCTCAGGCCCCCATGCGGCGGCGCAGGTCCATGACCGGGGCCTCGTCATCGATCTCCACATCCGAAAGCGTCAGGATCGCCCCCTCCGCCACGTCCCGGCGCAGGCGCACACCATGCGCCAGCCCGACCGGAAGCGCCCCCAGCGTGCGCGACCGGCTGGCCGGCAGGGCCTTGGCCCAGACGGTATAGCCGCCCTCGCCATCGAGCGTCTCGCCCACACGCAGGGCGCGCTTCGCCACCGCGACCGCATCCCCGCGCCAGGCGCGCGTGCTGCCCGTGGGTTCGCCGCGCAGGGCCACCGACAGAACCGAGATCGACAATTCCAGCCCGATCAGGTGAAAGGGCTTGTACATCGCCGCATAGCGCCCGGTCTCGTCAGTGGGCAGGCCATACTGGCCGAAACAGGCCGCGGCATAGTCGCTGTCGGCGCGCAGCACCACATAGACGCCCCAGCGCAGGTCGCGGAAAACCGGCCGGCCGTCCCGTTCCAGCGACGAGACGACCTCGACCATCCCTTCGCCCGACAGTTGCCCGCCCAGCCGGCGCGGGCGCAGCACATGGGCCAGATCATCCACCCCGCATGCCGGAAAGCCGAGCCCGTCCTTGGGCAGGTCCAGCCCGCAGGCATTTGCCATGGCCACCGCCTCGATCGCGCTTTTCGTGCCGTCCAGGAAGGAATTGAACATCTTGGGATTCATGCCCGCGGCCTCTGCCGCCTCCGGGGTCATGCCGTAATGCTGCCAGACCCGGTCGGGCGTGACCTTGTGATAGGCGGGCAGGTATTTCGTGCCCTTGCCCGCGGCCACGACCGTGAAGCCCGCGGCGCGCGCCCAGTCCACCATCTCGGCCACCAGCGCGGGCTGGTCGCCATAGGCCATGGAATAGATCACGCCGGCGGCACGGGCCTCTTCGGCGATGGCCGGACCGGCGAGCGCATCGGCCTCCACATTGACCATCACCACATGGTTGCCGGCGGCGATGGCGGTGCGGGCATGGGCGATGCCGGGCAGCGGCGCGCCGGTGGCCTCGATCACCACATCGACATTGGCCGCCGCCGCGGTTATGCCGCTGTCGGTGAAGACCGTGGCGCTGATCCGTGCCTCGGGCCAGCCGACGCGGCGGCAGGCGGCGCGGGCGTGCTCGGGGTCCAGATCGGCGATCACCGCCACATCGAGCCCGGCCAGACGCGGCACCTGCGCCAGAAACATCGCGCCGAACTTGCCCGCCCCGATCAAGGCCACGCGCACCGGTTTGCCGGCAGCGTGCCGCTCGGCCAGTCTGTGATGCAGGTTCATCGTCGCCCGTCCCCGTGCTGCCTGCCCCTGTCGGCCCGTCGTCGATTGCCCGCGTCGGGCGCATGCGTCAGGCGCTCGCGTCGGGCCTAGCAGGGCCGCGCGCCCCGCACAACTGCGCCAAGCGGCGCCCCTGCGCCAGCACGGCCGATCCTGTCTCCAGCACACGGGGCAGACACAACAGATTGCGTCAGATTGCGGTTTTCCCGCCAAACCAATTCCGCTAACCTGCCGGCATTCCGAAACCCGGGGGTAAGCCGAAGGTGTCCAGATTCGACAGATACGTGCTGTCGCAGCTTCTGGTGCTGTTCGGCTTTTTCACCCTCGTTCTGGTGGCGGTCTATTGGGTCAATCGCACGGTGGGGCTCTTTGACACGCTGATCTCGGACGGCCAGTCGGCGCTGGTCTTTCTGGAATTCAGCGCGCTGACCCTGCCCAATGTGATCCGGGTGGTGCTGCCGATCTCGGCCTTCGCGGCCACGGTCTATGCGATCCACCGCATGTCCACCGAGTCCGAGATCGTGGTGATGCAGGCCACGGGTTTTTCGCCGTGGCGGATGGCCCGGCCGGTTCTTGTTTTCGGGCTGATCGTGGCGCTTCTGCTGTCGGCGCTGATGCATTTTCTGGTGCCGGCCAGCCGCGCCCAGATGGCCCAGCGCAGCGCCGAAATCTCGGAGAACATCGTCGCCCGCTTCCTGACCGACGGCCGTTTTCTGCATCCGGTGCCGGGGGTGACGCTCTATGTGCGCGAACTCAGCCCAGAGGGCGTGCTGAACGATGTCTTTCTGTCCGACGCCCGGCGCCAGCCCGAGGACCGAACCGATTACACCGCGCAGGAGGCCTTTCTGGTGCGCAGCGAAGGCGTGCCGAAACTGGTGATGCTGGACGGGCTGGCCCAGACGCTGGACGAGCGCGGCCTGCGGCTCTCGACCACCCATTTCGACAGCCTGACCTTCGATCTGTCCACGCTGATCACCTCCATCGGCGATGTGCAGCCCGGGGCGCGGGAATTGCCGACGCCGGTGCTGCTGGCCGCCACGCCCGAGGCCATCGCCGCCGCCCGCAGCACCGAGGCCGAATTCCGGTTCGAACTGATGGGCCGCTTCGCCCAGCCGATACTGGCCACATTCGCGGCGCTGATCGGCTTCGCCGCGCTGATGCTGGGCGGCTTCAGCCGGTTCGGCGTGGCGCGGCAGGTGATCGGCGCGGTGGCGCTGCTGATCGCCAC
>SKUV01000235.1 GCA_007129775.1 Paracoccaceae bacterium
AACGCCGACCGCTCCTACCTCGATGCGCTCAGGCTGCTGCTCGGACCCCAGCCACACCCTCACGCCAACACGATTTGCTGACACCGCCTCTTTGACAGTGAAGCCGGTTTCCCTGCTAGATCATGGAGCGGTCATGCGCTAGCAGTCAGAGGGGCTTGGGCGTGCCCGATTCCCCCCAACAATCGTGGACAGGGATCACAGATGAGCAAGAGTGGATACATTGCAGCGCAGGATGGCACAAAGCTCTACTATGAAGAGACCGGAAGCGGTGCTCCGTTGGTATTCTGTCATGAATTTGCAGGCGATTACCGGTCCTGGGAATCGCAAGTTCGCTATTTTTCCCGTCGGTTTCGCGTCATTACCTACAATGCCAGAGGCTACATTCCGTCTGACGTGCCCGGGTCGCCGGATTCCTACAGCATGGACATCGCGGTGAGCGATCTGGTTTCTGTGCTCGATCACTTGGGGATCGAGAAGGCTCATGTCTGTGGGTTCTCGATGGGTTCGTTCACCGCGCTCTTCTTCGCGATGCATCATGCACATCGAGCCCGTTCCGCGACACTTGTCGGGTGCGGCTACGGCGCCGAAAAGGGCTGGGACGAGATTCACAAAAGAAACTTCTTCGAAATGGCGGACGCATTGGAGGACCCTCTGCGCGCCGACGATGCATCGGCCCGCTACAGCCGAGGCGCAACACGCGTCCAGTTCATGCTAAAGGACCCTCGCGGATGGAAGGAGTTTGCAGATCAGTTCGCGGCCCTGTCAACCAAGGGGCGCGCGATGAACCTGAAACATGTCGTCGCCGCGAGGCCGTCCATTCTTGACTTTGAAGCAGAGTTCAAGGATATGAACGTCCCGGTGTTGATCATGACAGGCGACGAGGATGAGCAGACGCTCATGCCCGGCGTCTTCATGAAAAAGCACATCCCTACCGCTGGCCTTTGTGTTCTGCCGCGCATCGGCCACTCGTTGAACCTTGAGGAGCCGGCATTGTTCAATCAGATGCTCTATGACTTTCTTTCGGATATCGAAATGGGGTCTTGGGAGCCACGTGATCCCCGGTCCATGCAGACTGACAAGTATCTTTCCCCCGACGACGGGGATTGACCGCGCCTCTTTCGTCCGGGAAACCACTCTGGGAGTGTATTCGTGAAGTTTTCCAAAGAACTGTCCGAAGCCTTGCGCTTGCGTCCACTCGCGGAAGCTGCGGCGCATCTGGACAGCGGGGATGTCACCTCGGTCTCGTTGACCGAAGCGTGTCTGGAGGCGTCCGAACGAATCCAGAGCAAGGTAAATGCCTTCATTGCCATTCGCCCCGATCAGGCCCTGCGCCAGGCTGCAGAGGCCGACCGCAAGCGCGCAGCAGGTGATTCCGCCGGCCCCCTCCTGGGCATACCCCTTGCACACAAGGATATCTTCTATCGTCCTGGCGAGGTCACGACGGCCGGTTCGGCCTATCTCGCCGATTTCAGGCCGGACGAGAAAGCGCACCTTCTTGAACGACTTGATGCCGCCGGTGCGGTCGACATCGGAACGTTGAACCTTGCGGAATTCTGCGTCGGGCCGACAGGGCAGAACGATCATTCCGGGCATTGCCGCAACCCTTGGAACACCGACCATATCACCGGCGGGTCGTCCTCCGGGTCGGGGGCTGCGGTCGCCAGTTGTGCGGTTTTCGGGTCGATCGGCTCGGATACCGGCGGGTCCATCCGGGTACCTGCAGGAATATGTGGTGTCGTCGGCCTGAAACCATCCCGCGGGCTGGTAAGCCTTCACGGAGGGGTGGAGCGGTGCTGGTCGCTAGATGTATTCGGCCCTCTTGCACGCACTGTCGAGGATGCGGCGCTGCTGCTGGATGCGATTGCAGGATATGATCCCAAAGACCAGCACTCAAGAAGCATCACCTTGCCCGATTACCGCGCATCCTGTTTCGCCAAGCCGCGTACGACCTCCATCGCCGTTCCGGTGGACCTGTTCGAATGCCTTGATGACGAAATCGCCGAGTGTCACAGGGCGGCACTGGACGAACTGCAAGCCGCCGGCTTTGACCTATGCCAGGTGGAATTGCCCGATACGGCGCGTCTTTATGAGCTGACGACGGTAATCAATAATGTAGAGGCCACATTCCTGCACAGGGATAATCTTGCGAAGGAGCCCGTCAGATATAATGCCTCCACTCTGTGGAGAATTAACCGCGGCTACGACATCAGCGCACTGGATTACATCAACGCGGTGCGTAATCAGGCTATCGAGCGTGACAAGTTCACCGCTCAAGTCCTCAGCCCTCACGCGGCGCTCTATCTGCCCCTGCTCGAAATCGATGTGCCGCTTCTCGACTCCATGACGTTCTCTGATACGGAAGGAGCGGATCGAATCGTGCCCCGTCTGACGAAGTGGACCCGCTGGATCAGCTACCTCGGGCTTCCCGCACTGACGCTCCCGATCGGTTACGCTCCGTCGGGGTTGCCTGTTGCCTGTCAGCTTCTCGGCAGGAATTTCGAAGAAGCTGCGATTCTGCAGATCGGGCACTCTTTCCAGACGCGTATCAGTTCGCAAATGAAGCTGCCAGAGATCGCGCAAAGTCACTGACAGCACCAATCGGCGTTCTGCCAACGGATGCAGAACGCCGATCACAGGCATGGAGGCCTCGGTGTCCGATCAACGCCGCGGGTCTGCCTCCAATCTCGGGCGCGCCTGATCCACAGGGTCAGCCTCCTGTGACCCTGTGGAATCGCGGTCAGGCGAACCATTCGATGTTACGGGCCAGCGCTTCGCCTCTGAGGCTAGTGCGCGGAGTTTCTGGGTAACCATCCGGCGAGGGCCGCGGTCAGGCGGCCTTGACGCTGGCGTCGGGGGAGGCCCAGTGATCTTGCCCCAGTTCCACGGGAGCAGTTCCGGCAGGCGTGACATGGGCATGTTGGAGATGCGGGCGATGAC
>SKUV01000213.1 GCA_007129775.1 Paracoccaceae bacterium
CTTGCGCGCTTGATGGATGGCGCGGCGCCGGGACCGGGGATAGCTCTGGGCCGGCCTCGGGGGATGGCTGCATCGCTCTGGGCGCCGTTGCGCAGGCGGGTGGCTGTCAGTGCATTTGACATATTTCGTTTCATGTGAGAAAGAATGAAACAATTCTTTTCATGTACGGATTCCATGCACCGGCAGGACACCATATTCGACCTCATGCGCAGCCGCTTGCCGGGGTTGACCCGCACCCAGCGCGTTCTGGCGGAGTTCGCGTTGCGCGACAGCCAGTCCATGGCGCTCTCCACCGTCACCGAACTGGCCGAACAGACCGGCGCGAGCCCTGCGAGCATCGTGCGTTTTGCCAAGGAACTGGGCTTTGGCGGCTTCAACGGCCTGCAGCGGGAATTGCGGCGCAGCCTGCGTGCCGATCTGGCCGGGCCGGACCGGTTTCGGCGCGCCCCCAAGCCCGGTGGCGCGGCTGACAACGCGCTCGGGGCCGCGATTTCGCAGGAAGAACGCAACATCGCCGCCCTGCGCGACCAGCACGACCCGGAGGCGCTGGGCGCGGCGGTCCGGATGCTTGCCGATGCAAGCCGGATCGTGGTGATCGGCAGCCGCAGCACGGCCTCGCTCGCCGGCCATCTCTGTTTCGGGCTGACAAAGGCCGGGCTGGAGGCGGAGCCGGCGCAGGACCCGGGCTTTGCCGCCTGCGAGCGGATTGCCCGGCTCGATGCCCGGGGCTGCGCGGTGGTGATCGGCTTTCCGCGCTACCTGTCGGGGCTGGTGGCGCTGACCGATGCGGCGCGTGCACAGGGGCGGCGGCTGCTGGTGATCACGGACAGCCCGTTCTCGCCGCTGCGGGGCGATGTAACGCTTCATGCCCCGGTCGAATCCGCATCATTCGTGGCCTTTCACGCCGCCCCCACGATCCTGATCGCGGCGCTCATTTCCGGCGTCGCTGCCGAGCGGCCGGAGCGCAGCCTCAAAGCCCTGCAGGACTTCGAGGATCTGGCGAAAGAGCAGGGGCTGTTCCTGCCCGGCGCCAGCGACAGGAACAACTGACGAAACGCGGGCCGGCACGGCCCGGAGGGAGGAGACACCACAATGCCCGACACCCCGCGCGACAATCTGCGCGTCATGATCTCGACCGGCCATCTGGGCACCGCGCCCAGCGGCCTCGAAAGCTTCATGGCTGCAATCGACACAATGCCCGACTACCTTGTCGCCGATGGCGGCAGCGCCGATCCGGGCCCCGTCTATCTGGGCGAAAACTCTGAACTCGGCCATTTCGTGCGCGAGGAACTGGAGCTTTTCCTTGTGGAAAGCCGCAAGCGCGGCATCCCCCTGATCATCGGCTCGGCGGGCGACAGCGGCAGCAACGAATGCGTGGACAGGACCGTCCGTCTGTTGCAGGAGATCGCGGTCGAGCACCGGATACCGATGTTTCGGATCGGATCGTTTCATTCCGAGGTGACGGGCGATTTCCTTGCCGCCGAGATCGCGGCGGGGCGGCGCATCCGGGGCCTCGGCCAGTTCGCCGACCTGACCCCCGAAGAGGCCCGCGCCGCCACCCGCATCGTGGCCGTGGCCGGCAACGCGCCCTTTCTAGAGCTGCTGGACGCGGGCGCCGATGTGATCGTGGCGGGCCGCTGCGGGGATGCCAATTTCACCGCGGCCCCCTGCATACACGCGGGCTTTCCCCCGGCGCTGGCCTTTCACATGGGCAAGATGATCGAATGCGCCTCGCTCGTGGCCGAGCCCTTCATGGGCAAGGAGGCGGTGATCGGCACCATCACCCATGACGATATCCGCCTGACCCCCTATCACCCCGATCAGCGCTGCACCGTCGCCTCGGCCGCCGCCCATTCCATGTATGAACGCGAAACCCCCTATTTCGAGCATACCGCCGAGGGCACGCTGGACATGCGCCATTGCCGCTATGAACAGATCACGCCGCGCGAATGCCGCATCACCGGCGCGCGTTTCGCGCCGTGGGAGGTTCCGACGGTAAAGCTGGAGGGCGTGCGCAAGATCGGCGAGCGGTATCTGGGCATCGCGGCGATCCGCGACCCCCATGTCATCGCCAATGTCGATGCCGCGATCGAGTGGAGCCGCAGCGCCACCGCCAAACGCTTTGCCGATGCGGAGTATGAATTGCATTACCACGTCTTCGGCCGCGACGGCATTCTGAAGGAACGCGAGCCGCTGCGCGACCGCATCCCGCACGAGGTCGCGGTGGTCGTGGAAACCCTCGCGCCCGAGGATGCGCTGGCGGCGCGGATCACCGATCTGGCGGTGCGGATGTTCTTTCTGGCGCGGCTTCCGGGGGTCAAGGGCACGTCAGGCGCCTCGGCCACCTCCAAGCTGCCGATGAAGTATCTGCCCGGCTATGTCTGGTCGGTGAACCATACGCTGGAACTGCACGACGAGATGCAGCTTTTCCCCACCCGGATGCAAACGGCAGGAGTGTGACCGATGGCCCGACTCGATGAATTGACCGTGGCGATCCGCTCCAAGAATGCCGGGGTGGATCAGGTGACTTTCGACATCATCTTCCGCGACCGCAAGACCTATGACAGGGTCGTGGCAAGCGGCGCGATCACCGAAGACAGCATTTGCGCGCTTTACGGGATCGAGCGGTCGCAGATGTCGCATTTCGTGTGCTTCGACGTGGCCAATGCGATCAAGTTCACGCTCTACCGGCCGGTGCCGAACGGCAGCCCGGGGGATTGGGATATCCTCGGCTGTCAGCAATACGGGCCGCTGATCTCGCTCGAAGTGCCCGATTGATGCGCCGCGCGGTCGGGGCGCCGGGGTGGTGGCGCGGGCGGGTATGCGGTGTGCGTTCCCGCCTCCGCCCGCCGGCGCTCAGCCCGCGCGGTAACGCGCCGCCAGCCCGCGCAATGCACCCGAAAAGAGCGCTACATCCA
>SKUV01000294.1 GCA_007129775.1 Paracoccaceae bacterium
CATTGTGTAAGCGGCTATCCCGCACCGGCCGCAGACTATAATCTTCGTACAATTCCTGACATGATCGAAAGATTCGGGACTGTTGTGGGATTATCGGACCATACCCTCGACAATACGACAGCTGTAACCAGCGTGGCGCTGGGGGCTGCCGTGATAGAAAAGCACGTCACTCTGGATCGTAACGGCGGCGGCCCGGATGACAGCTTTTCGCTTGAGCCTGATGGGCTGAGAGACCTATGCACATCCGCGCGGACGGCCTGGGAAGCATTGGGCCGTGTCGATTATGGCCGCAAGTCCAGTGAGCAAGCCAATACGGTCTTTCGCCGATCTCTGTTCGTGGTTGGCGATATCAGGAAAGGTGAGGAAATCACCGCCGCGAATGTCCGTTCGATCCGGCCAGGTTACGGACTTGCGCCCAAGCACTATGATCAGGTGCTCGGCTTGCGCGCCACACGCGACCTGAAGCGCGGCGAACCTTTGACCTGGCAAGACGTTTCGGAGGAAAGAGCGGGAACCTGACTGTAATTGTCGTGCCAGATGTTTGATCCCATGGTTTGATGGTGCGATCCTTTCGCAGGAATGGAAGAAAACATCATGGGACAAGTTCGTCACGGGTGCGCCACGGCGCACGGATTCTGCTTGCGCCGCTGGTGTTCCGGCTCTTGCAAGGCCGGCTTTGACCAACCCGCATGCAGATCGAAAACCGGGGCCTGTCCGGATCACCCTTGCGCATGAACTTGACATGGCCCACGGGCCGGATGACCATCGACCAGATAGCCTCGTACAGCCGCAGGATGCACCTGACATGCAGAACGCCGACCCGCTCTGGGACCATGTGGATACGCATCGGACCGCCTTCATCGATTTGTCTGACCGGGTTTTCGACACGCCCGAGACACTCTATGCCGAAACCCGGTCCTGCGCTGCCCATGCCGAGATGCTGGAAGCACAGGGCTTTCGAATTTCGCGCGCCCCGGCCGGTATTCCGACTGCAGTTATCGGCGAGGCAGGGGAAGGCGGGCCGGTGATCGCCATTCTGGGCGAATACGATGCTTTGCCGGGGCTGAGCCAGGAGCCGGGCGTGGCCGAGCACCGGCCCATCGAGGCGGGCGGCAACGGTCATGGCTGCGGGCATAACCTGCTGGGCAGCGCTGCCTTGCTTGCGGCCACAGCAGTCAAGGACTGGCTGGCGGCGAACGGGATTGCCGCGCGGGTGCGCTATTACGGCTGCCCGGCCGAGGAAGGGGGGGCTGCCAAGACCTATCTGGTGCGCGCGGGGCTATTCGATGATGTGGATGCCGCGATCACCTGGCACCCGGCCAGCTTTACCGGCGTGGATCACGCCCGCTCACTGGCCAATACGCGGATCGATTTCACCTTTACCGGCCGCGCCGCCCATGCCGCCGCCGCGCCCGAGCTGGGCCGCAGCGCGCTGGACGCGGTCGAATTGATGAATATCGGCGTCAACTACATGCGTGAGCATATGCCCGATGATGCCCGCATCCATTACGCCTATCTCGACGCGGGCGGGGTGGCGGCCAATGTGGTGCAGGCCCGCGCCACCGTGCGCCAGTTGATCCGTGCGCGTGATCTTCCGGGGCTGCGGGACCTGGTCGCGCGGGTGCGGAAAGTGGCCGAGGGGGCGGCGCTGATGACCGAGACATCGGTTGCTGCCCAGGTCTTCTCGGGCGTGTCGAACCTGGTCGGCAACCGGCCGCTGGAGCAGGCGATGCAGCGCGCGCTGGACGCATTGGGCCCGGTGCCTTTCGATGAGGCCGACCGCGACTTCGCGCGCGCGATCCGGGCCACCTTCAGCGAGGCCGAGATCGCCGCCACCTTCCGCAGCATCGGGATGGAGCCGGATTTCGACCTGCCGCTCTGCGATTTCGTGGCGCCACTGGACCGGCGCGGCGCGGGGGGCAATGGCTCGACCGATGTGGGCGATGTGTCCTGGGCAGTGCCGACGGTGCAGGCCCGCGTCACAACCTGCGCGCTGGGCACGCCCTTTCACACCTGGCAACTGACCGCGCAGGGCAAATCGCCCATGGCCCACAAGGGGATGATCCACGCCGCCAAGGTGATGGCCGCCACCGCGCGCATCCTGATCGAGGAACCCGCCACGCTGGCCGCCGCCCGCGAGGCCCATCGCAAACACCTGGCCCGCAGCCCCTATGCCTGCCCGATCCCCGATGACGTCCACCCGCCTGTGCCACGCGAGGCGGCCTGAGGTGACGCCCGGCGCCTATTCAGCCGCGTCCGGGGTGTCCTTGCGCTGGTAGCCCTTGCTGGAATGCAGCAGCGCGCGGGTGTAGGGGTCCTCGCAGCGGTCCTCGTAGATGGCGTCGGCGTCGAGTTCCTCGACCATGCGGCCTTCGGTCATCACCGCGATACGGTCGCACATATGGGCGACCACGCGCAGGTCGTGGCTGACCATGACATAGGTCAGCCCCCGCTCGCGGCGGAGCGCGTCGAGCAGGTTCAAGACCCCCGCCTGCACCGAGACATCGAGCGCCGAGGTCGGCTCGTCCAGCAGCAGCAGTTCCGGCTCCAGCACCAGACAGCGGGCGATGGCCACGCGCTGGCGCTGCCCGCCCGAAAGCTGGTGCGGATAGCGATAGGCGAAATCGGGGGTCAGGCCCACGGCCTGCAAGGCTTCGGCGATGCGGCGGTCGCGGTCGCCGATCCCGTGGATCTGCAACGGCTCCATCAGAACCGCGCGGACCATCTTGCGCGGGTGGAGCGAGCCGTAGGGGTCCTGAAACACCATCTGCACGCGGCTGAAAAAGCTCTTGGGCCGGGGCATCGGGATCTCGGCGCCGTCGAGCAGGATGGTGCCGCCATAGTTGCCGTTCAGCCCGGCGATGGCGCGCAGGACCGTCGATTTGCCCGAGCCGGATTCGCCGATCAGCCCGAAGGAGGTGCCGCGCCGCACCTGCAGGCTGACATCTGCCACCGCGCGCACGCTGCTGTCGCCGTCGCCGAAGGTGACGTCGAGGTTGCGCAGTTCGAGCGCGATATCCCCGCTGCGTGCCCCGGTCATGGCAACGGCCCGTCCAGCCATGCCGGATCACGCTCGGGCACGACCAGCTTGTCGACGCGGCGGTCGGTGGGCGGCAGGCTGCCCAGCAGCGCCCTGGTATAGGGATGGCGGGCGTGTTCGAGGTCGCGCGCGGCGATTTCCTCGACCACGCGGCCGGCATACATGACCAGCACCCGGTCGCAGAAATCCGCCACCAGCGGCAGATCGTGGCTGATGAAGATCAGCGCCGCGCCCTGCGCCTCCACGCGCTCGTTCAGGATGTCGAGGATCTGGCCGCGCACGGTCACGTCCAGCGCCGAGGTCGGCTCGTCCGCGATCACCAGTTCCGGCTCGGCGGCCAGCATCATGGCGATCATCACCCGCTGGCCCATGCCGCCCGAAAGCTCGTGCGGATAGAGGTCCATCACCCGGCGCGGGTTGCGGATGCGCACCTGCTCCAGCAGATCAAGCGCGCGATCATGGGCTTCGGCGCGGGACATGCGGGCATGCAGGCGGCAGGCCTCGGCGATCTGGCGGCGGACACGATGGAGCGGGTTCAGCGAATAGCGGGCATCCTGCAGCACCATGGCGATACGCCCGCCGCGAATGCTGCGCATCCGGCGTTCGCTGGCCTTCATCAGATCGACATCGCCAAAGCTCATCCGGTCGGAGCTCACCCGGGCCTGATCGGGCAGAAGCCGCATGATCGCCCGGCCGGTGGTGGATTTGCCCGAGCCGGATTCGCCGACGATGGCCAGCCGCTCGCGCCCCAGATCGAAGGAGACACCGCGCAGCACCTCGTTCCATCCACCGGCGGGGGCGGGATAGGACACGCGCAGGTTCTTGACGCTCAGCCGCTCAGCCATGGCGGGGATCCAGTGCGTCGCGCAGCCCGTCGCCGAGCAGGTTGAAGGCGAGGCTGACGGTCAGGATCGCAATGCCGGGCATGGTGGCCAGCCACCAGTGGGTCAGCATGAATTCGCGCCCGGTGGCCAGCATCGCGCCCCATTCGGGCATCGGCGGTTGGGCGCCAAGGCCAAGGAAGCCAAGGCCCGCGGCGGTCAGGATTATGCCGGCCATGTTCAGCGTCACCCGGATCACCACCGAGGGGATGCAGATCGGCATGATGTGGCGCACAATGATGCGCAGAGGCCCTGCCCCTGTGAGCCGCGCCGCGGCGATATAGTCGGATTTGCGCACGCTCAGCGTCTCGGCCCGGGCCAGACGCGCGATTGGCGGCCATGAGGCCAGCGCGATGGCGATGACGGCATTGTTGATGCCCGCGCCCAGCGCGGCGACGAAGGCCAGCGCCAGGATCAGCGCCGGAAATGCAAGGAACACGTCAACGACACGCATCGCCACCGTATCGACCCAGCCGCCCAGATAGCCCGCCGTCGCCCCCACCAGCAGCCCGATCGGCCCGGCGATGGCGGCGGCAAGCAGCGCGATGCGCAGGGTGATCGAGGCGCCATGCAGCACCCGGCTGTAGATGTCGCGGCCCAATTGGTCGGTGCCGAACCAGTGATCGGCCGAGGGCGGCAGCAGCCGGCGGTTCAGGTCCTGCTCGAACGGGCCGTAAGGGGCCAGCCATGGCGCGAAGGCGGCCGCGCCGACCAGAACGATCAGGATAAATAGCCCCGCCATGGCCGCGTAATTGCCGCCCAGCCGCTTGGCGGCGCGCCAGATCGACTGCGCCCGCGCCTGCCCGGGGGATTTTGCTACAGGCGCGTTCAGCCAGTCCCGCAGGCTTTCCCGGGTGGGAGGGGCGTCGGTGATCGGGTGTTCGGTCATCGGGTTCTCGGTCATCGCGTGCGGGGATCGAAACTGCGGTAGAACAGGTCGCACAGCAGGTTCAGCGTGATGAAGATCAGCCCGATCACGATCACGCAGCCCAGCACGGCGTTCATGTCCCCGCGCAACAGCGCCGTGGTCATGTAGCGCCCCAGCCCGGGCCATGCGAAGACCGTCTCGGTCAGCACCGCGCCTTCGAGCAGAAAGCCGAAGGCGAGCGCGATCACGGTGACAAGCTGCACCGCGATATTGGGAAAGGCGTGGACCCAGATCACCGCGGTCCGCGACACGCCCTTGGCCCGCGCGGCGATGATATATTCCTGGCTCAGTTGCTCCAGCATGAAGCTGCGTGTCATCCGGGCGATGAAGGCCATCGCGCCGTAGGCGAGGATCCCGACCGGCAGGACCAGCCGGCTCACCGCGTCCTGAAAGATGTCCCAGCGCTGCATCAGCGCGCTGTCGATCAGGATGAGCCCGGTGCGTATCTCGATATCGAACTGGTAGAAGGTGCTGAGCCGCCCCGGCCCGCCGACCCATCCGAGCCCGGCGAAGAACACGGCCAGCCCGACAAGGCCGAGCCAGAAGTTCGGGGCGGAAAAACCGATCAGCGCGAAGACGCGGATCAGCTGATCGATCCAGCTTCCCTGACGCGCGGCGGCCGCGACGCCCAGCGGCACACCGATGGCGACGCCGAAGAAGATCGACAGCAACGCCAGTTCCACGGTCGCCGGGAATACCCGGGTGATATCGTCGATCACCGGGCGCCCGGAACTGAGCGAGCGGCCGAAGTCGAACGACAGCACGTCGCGCATGTAGGTGAAGAATTGCTCGTAAAGCGGGCGGTCGAGACCGAGTTGCCGATAGACCCGGTCATAGGCCTCGCGGCTGCTGTCGTCGCCGAGGATCGCCACGACGGGATCGAATGGCAGCACCCGCCCGATGAAGAACGTCAGGGTGATCAGCCCGAGCATGGTGATCGCCACGGTCAGCAGGATGCGCGCCGTGGCGACCGACCGCCGGTACCACCGGCGGCCGGTCAGCGATGGCCGTGCTAGGTTCGAAGCGTCGGCCACCGCGTGGCCTCAGTTCTTGTGGGCTTCGCGGTAGAACACGCGGAAGGCGTGCCATTTCCAGTCTTCCACATTGCTGCGCAGCACGGCGTTGTTGTACTGCTGGAACAGATAGGCGCCGGCGGCCTGCTCCATGTGGTCAAGCTGGAGTTGACGATACATCTCAAGCTGCCGCTCTTCGTCGGTTTCGAACAGCGCCGCGCGCACCCGCTCGTTGAAGTCGGGGCGATACCAGGACTTCCGCCAGGACGGATACATGGCAAGCTGAGAATCGAAATCGTTGTCGGGGTTGGTGGCGTGACGCTCCAGCATCCCGTGGGCATGGGCGATGTTGGTCTGCCAGCTTGACAGCGTCAGGTCGAACTCGCGCCCGCGCAGCGCCGAGAACAGCTGCGCCGAGGCCATCTGCTCGATATTGATGGTGATCCCCAACTCGGCGGCATTGGCCTGCAGGTGCTGCGCCACCTCCGGCGCGAACGGCCCCGGAGCGATGTAGAGCGAGGCGGTGAAGCCCTCGGTGATCCCGGCTTCTTCAAGCAGTTCGCGCGCCTTGTCGAGGTCCAGATAGAAGGGCGCGCCCTCTTCGCGGTCCAGCGCGGCAAAGGCGCCATAGGGCACAACCGTGTGACGCGGGATACCCTGGAAGGCCATCACCGTATCGGCGAGCGCGTCATAGTCGAACATGTAGCGGAAGGCGTGGCGCACAAGATCGTTGTCGAACGGCTCGCGCCCGGTCTGGAACGACATGTGGAAGATCTGGTGGTTCAGCGTGCTTGCGGGGACGACATTGGGGTTATCCTGCATCGAAATGATGTCTTCGGCGCCCAGGCTGCGGGCGATGTCGATCTCGCCCTGCTCCAGCATCAGCCGCTGCGAGCCCGCTTCGGGCACATGGCGGATGATCCAGCGCGGCGTCGCCGGGCCGTCGCCCCACCAGTTGTCATTGGCCTCCAGCACGACCACCTCGCCGGCGCTCCATTGGCGCAGGTGATAGGGGCCGACACAGGCGGTGTTGGTGGTCAGATAATCGTTGGCCCAGTCGCCATCGACCTCCTTGTCCTTCAGATAGACGCTGTCGAGCACATGCCCGACGCGGCCCGACACCACCGCCTGCATGATGATCGAGATCGGGAAGGGGTCGGACAGGTTCAGCTGGAAAGTGTGGTCGTCCAGCGCAACGAAGCTTTCGATCGCATTCTCGACGGTGAAGCCGTAGGAGGTCAGCATCGCGGCATTGCCGAAGCCCAGTTCCAGCACGCGGGTCATCGACCAGACGAGGTCATGCGCGGTCACCGGGTTGCCCGAGGGATGCACCGCATCGGTGCGCATGTTGAAGGTGATCGACATGTTGTCGTCGGACACTTCCCAGCTTTCGGCCAGCCACGGGACGACCTCGGATTCGTTTTCCATGTCCAGCGCAACGAGGCTGTCGCAGATGTTGGTGATCAGTTCGTTGGTCACCACCTCGCCGATCTGTGCGGGGTCGAAATTGCTGATGGCGTCGAGGTTCCACGCCATGACCATGGTGTTTTGCGGGGTTTGGGCCTGCGCCGGAAGCGTCAGCGCCGTGGCGGCCAGCAGCGCGCAGCCAATGGAAAGGTGCTTTGTCATTTAGGAAAGTCTCCCTGTTGTGGTTGCTTTTGACCGACAAAAGCACAGTGGGGCTGATCTCACCAGTTTTTTTTCCGCGTCGCCCTGACAGCAGGGCCAAGCGATGGAGATATGCGCATCCGGGCGCGTATTCGCACTGCGGCCGGCAAGCCCGTGCCGTGACCGAACAGGCCGGGGCGGTGAGACGGGGCGGCGAATCGCGCAGAACCTGCCGGATTGCAGCCGGCCGAAGAAGCGGTCACTCTGGCGCGTGACGGGGCAGGACGCCTCGGCTGATCAGAGAGGCAACGACCAGATGCACAGTGACGACGGCCTGTATCCGCCGATCGAGCCCTACCGCACCCATCGCCTTGCGGTTGAGCCACCCCATGTCCTGCATGTGGAGGAATCGGGCAATCCCGACGGCATCCCGGCGCTGTTTCTGCATGGCGGCCCAGGCGCGGGCTGCCGACCGGCGCAGCGCCAGACCTTCGATCCGTCGCGGTTTCGCATCATCCTGTTCGATCAGCGCGGTTGCGGCCGGTCCGAGCCCTCGGCCGAACTGGCCGGCAACACCACGCAGGCGCTGGTGGCCGATATCGAGGCGATCCGCGCCCATCTGGGCGTCGAGCGCTGGCTCGTCACGGGCGGGTCATGGGGCAGCTTTCTGGCGCTGGCCTACGCCATCGCCCACCCCGGGGCCTGCCTTGGCCTGCGGCTGCATGGCGTTCTTTTGGGCAGCCCGGATGCGGTGCGGTTCTGGTTTCACGGTATCGGACGGTTTTTCCCCGAAGCTTTCGCGGACTTCGCAAGCCACGTCCCCGCGGCAGAGCGCGACGATCTGCTGGCCGCCTATCACCGACGCCTGATCGACCCGGACCCGGCCATCCACCTGCCGGCCGCCCGGGCGCTGCGCGGCTTTTCGGCCCGGACCCAGACCCTGCGGCCCAGCCCCGCCCATATCGCCGCGCTGACCGAGCCGCGCACGGCACTGGAAATCTCGCGCCTGTTCGCCCATTACTGCGCCAACGGCTTCTTTCTGCCCGAGGGCGCGCTGCTGGCCGGCGTGCCGGGCCTTGCCCACCTGCCCTGCGAGATCGTGCAAGGCCGCTATGACGTGGTCACTCCGCCGGAATCCGCCCATGAGGTGCACTGCGCTTGGCCGGGCTCGCGGCTGACCATGGTGGATCTGGCCAACCATGTCGCCACGCCCGAAGCGCCGGCGCTGAACGCGGCGCTGCGTGCGGCCAGCGACCGGCTGGCCGACCGGCTGGAGGGGGCGGGGCCCGATATCGACGCCTATCTGGCGCCCCGCGCCCATCATAGCCCGGCGCTTTCCGAGGACGGCACGCTGATGGCGTGGATCTCGGACGAAGGCGGGATCGACCGGCTCTGGACGCAGGATCGCACGCCCGGCGCCGTGCCAGTCCTGCGCGTGGCGGCGTTCGAAAAGGTCTATGGCCTCGCCATCCGGCCGGGCAGCCGCGACGTGCTCTACTGGTCCGACCGGGGCGGCGACGAACGCCAGCAACTTTGGGTGATCCGCGACGGCGCCGCCCTGCCCGAGCCGCTGACCGACGATCCGCGCGTGGTCCATGCCTGGGGCTGTTTCGACGCGGCGGGCGAACGCATCGCCTATGGATCGAACGCCCGCGACGCGCGGCATATGGATATCTACACCCGCGATCTTGCCACCGGCGCGGTGACCTGCCTGCTGACCGGCGAGGGCTGGCGAACGCCCATGCGTTTCACCCCCGACGGGCGTGGTCTGCTGGTGCAGGACAATGCGCGCGGCAATTTCGACGCCGCACTCCTGCTGCTCGATCTGGACAGCGGCTCGGCGCGCACCCTGTTGCCCGCCGGGTCGAAAGCGCATGTCAACTCGGCGCGCTGGATGGACGAGGGCGCGGGGCTGATGCTGGTCACCGATGCCGGCCGCGACTTTCACGGGCTGGCGCGGCTCGACATGGCCAGCGGGCGGATGGAGTGGCTGGCCACGCCCGAGGCCGATATCGAGGCCGCGGCACTCGGCAAGGACGGCACATTCGTTGCCCTGTCGGTCAACGAGGGCGGGCGGAGCCGGCTGGTCCTTCAGACGATGGCAGACGGCGCGAGCCGCGATCTGCCGCTGCCCGAGGGGCGGATCAGCAGCCTCGCCTTCGCCGATGGCGATGCCGCGCTGGTCTTCGCGCATGCCCGCTTCGACCGCCCGGCCGTGATCCTGCGGCTCGATCTCGCCACCGGCGCGACCGAGACGCTTGCGGCCAGCGACACGGGCCTCCAGGCTGAAGACGTGGTCACCCCCCGCATCGTCGCAATCCCCAGTTTCGACGGCCAGCCTGTGCCCGCCTTCGTTTTCGAACCGCAGGACCCCCAACCCGGCCGCCCGGCGCTGGCCATGGTCCATGGCGGACCCGAAAGCCAGTATGCCGCCCATTGGCGCGCCGATGTGCAGTATCTGGTGCGCCGCGGCTGGACGGTAGTGGCGCCGAATGTCCGCGGCTCCACCGGCTACGGCCGGGCCTGGCAGGCAGGCGACGATCTGGAAAAACGGATGGACAGCGTGCGCGACCTCAAGGCGGTGCGCGACTGGATGGCGGGCCTGCCCGGCCTCGATGCCGCGCGGCTGGTGGTGGCAGGCCAGTCCTATGGCGGATACATGGTGATGGCGGCACTGACCGAATACCCCGATGACTGGGCGGCGGGGGTCAACTTCTACGGCATCGCCGATTTCAACAGCCTGATGGCCACCACCGGCCCCTGGCGGCGCACCTTGCGCGCGGTGGAATACGGCGACCCGGATACCGCCGAGGGCCGCGCCCTGCTGCACGATCTGTCGCCCCTGCACCGGCTGGACCGGGTCAAGGCCAAGCTCTTCATCGCCCATGGCAGCGAGGACCCGCGCGTCACCCCCTGCGAGAGCGAGATGATCCTGTCGGTCCTGCGCGGGCGCGGCCACCCCTGCACCCTTCTGCGCATCCCCTACGAGGGCCACGGCTTCGCCCGGATCGAGAATCGCCTCACGGTCTTCGGCGCCATGATGCGCTTTCTGCGCGCCGCGACCGAATAGGGCATACCGTCACCGCGAAGGCCGCCCGACAGGGTACGCGGTCGTGATGGCGGCCGCGCACCCTGCCGGCCGAAGGCCGCGACGGGCGCTTTCACAGACCACCGGTGCCGGCCACGACCGAGGGGCTGCGGATGGCACCGCTTCCACCAACGCTCCGTCGCGCCGATGAAGGCCTCGAGGGGCGCCAGTGCCCCGTGCCGGCGTTCCCGTAATCCGTCACGGCGCACCAGTATACCCCTCGGATCGACAGCGGCCCGACGGCGTTGTCGACAGCGAACCATCCAGTTTTCTGCAGGCCTTGATGGTAGCGGAGGGGCGTTACCGGCGCCCCCCGACAGGATGGCGGCGTGTTCGAAATCGCGATCTGAAGGCGCGAGCTGGTGAAAAATATAACGTTATTACAGATGCTTGCTTCCTGGTATCGGTTCGCTGTCTCAGGGGCGCGCGCACCGTGCCGCGGTGTGCGAAGTGGCTCCGTCCCCTCGCTCAGGATGTCGACTTCGCGGCGATGACTGTGAACGCGCCCGCGCTGG
>SKUV01000197.1 GCA_007129775.1 Paracoccaceae bacterium
CAGTGCGCTGGATCGTCTGCGCAGCCTTGTCGCCAAGGCCCCGTTTGGGCGTGTTCATCACCCGTTCGAAAGCCAGATCGTCGGCCGGCGACACGGCGAGGCGGAAATAGGCCATGGCGTCGCGGATCTCCAGCCGTTCGTAGAACCGCGGGCCGCCGATCACCCGATAGGGCAGACCGATGGTCAGGAACCGGTCCTCGAAGGCGCGCATCTGATGGCTCGCGCGCACCAGAATCGCGATCCCGTCGGCGCGCAGCGGCGCCATGCCGCGGGTGCCGCGCCCCAGCGCCTCGATCTCGTCGCCGATCCAGCGCGCTTCCTCCTCGCCATCCCAATGGCCGATCAGGCGCAGCTTTTCGCCGCCCTCCGCCGCGGTCCAGAGCGTCTTGCCCAGCCGTTCGCGATTGGCTGCGATCACCGCCCCGGCGGCAGCGAGGATATGGGCGGTGGAGCGGTAATTCTGCTCCAGCCGGATCACGGCGGCGCCGGGAAAATCCTGCTCGAAGCGCAGGATATTGCCCACCTCGGCACCGCGCCAGCCATAGATCGACTGATCGTCGTCGCCCACGCAGCAGATGTTGCGATGCCCCGCCGCCAGCAGGCGCAGCCACAGATACTGCGCCACGTTGGTATCCTGATATTCATCCACGAGGATATATCGGAACCGCTGCTGATAGCCGGCCAGAATGTCTGGATGGGCCTGAAAGATCGTGACCATGTGCAACAGAAGGTCGCCGAAATCCACGGCATTGAGGCTGCGCAACCGCTCCTGATAGCGGGAATAGAGCGCGGGGCCCTGCCCGTTGAAGGCCTGCGCCTCTGCCGCGGGCAGGCTGTCGGGGCGCCATGCGCGGTTTTTCCAGTTGTCGATGATGCCGGCGAGCAGCCGCGCCGGCCAGCGCTTGTCATCGATGCCGGCGGCCTGGATTTCCTGTTTCAGCAGGCGAATCTGGTCATCGGTGTCGAGGATGGTGAAATTCGATTTCAGCCCCGCCAGTTCGGCATGCCGGCGCAGGAGCTTCACGCAGATCGCATGGAAGGTGCCCAGCCACGGCATGCCCTCGGCCGGCTGGCCGAGCAGATCGGCGACCCGGCCCTTCATCTCGCGCGCGGCCTTGTTGGTGAAGGTCACGGCGAGGATATCGCCCGGCCGGGCGCGGCCCTGCTGCAGCAGATGGGCGATGCGGCAGGTCAGCGCCCGGGTCTTGCCTGTGCCGGCGCCGGCGAGCATCAGCACCGGGCCATCAAGCGTTTCCACCGCGCGGCGCTGTTCGGGATTGAGCCCGTCGAGCCACGGTGCCGGACGCGCCGCCATGGCACGCTGCGACAGCGTGAGCGCAGCTTCAAAGCTGTCGGTTTCGTCGGATTCCCTCATGCCCGGCAATCTAGCGCGGCGGGGCGGGGAGTTAAAGTTTGTTCTTTGATTGTTCGCGCTGGCCCGGCAGGCGTCGCGCTCCGACCCTTGCGGCGCCGCCGGGGCCTTGCCCCGGACGGCACGCCCTTACTTGGGGAAAATGGGCCGGCCACGCGCGCCTGCGGCGCGGGCCATTGTCCGGCGGGTGATCCGGCATCGGGCGGGATGGTCAGCCGGTTTTCATGCCGAGGCGCATGAGCGCGCGGCGCAGTGGCACGATCCCGTGCAGCGCTGCAAGGCCCCGCGGGCGCAGGGCGTTGAGCAGCCCGGCCCCGGCCATGGAGGTCCGGTTTAGGATGTCGATGCCGGACAGGCGCAGCGTCACATCGGCGCGCCGTGCGCGTTCATAGGCCGCGAGCATCGCCGGCGTGCCCAGTGTTTCGGGCGCATCGCGGACCAGATCGAATGCCGTGCGCAGATCGCCGAGGCTCATGTTCAGCCCCTGCGCGCCGATCGGCGGCACCACATGGGCGGCCTCGGCCATGAGCAGGCTGCGCTCGGCGGTGAAGGCATCGGCAATCTGGCTGATGATCGGCCAGATGGTGACGTTGGAGGCCAGGGTGAGCGGCCCCAGAACGCCGGCGGAGCGGTCGGTCATGGCGCGTTCGAACGCGGCCACCGGCAGGTCGGCGAGGCGCAGGGCTTCGGGGCCCCGCTCCATCCAGACGATGGCGGAAGAGGGCCGGCCCTCGTGATCGGGCAGCGGCACGAGGGTGAAAGGGCCGCCCGAGCGGTGGATCTCGGTGGAGACATTGTCATGGGGCACGGGGTGGGTGACGGCGAAGGCCAGCGCCTTCTGGCCGTAGCGGATGGTGCGGGCGCCGATCCCCAGCGCACGGCGCACCGGTGAGTTGCGGCCGTCCGCCGCCACCAGCAGCCTTGCCGCGATGCGCCGGCCGCAGGTGAGGGTGACGAGCGCCGCGCCCTCGCGGGTGGTCAGCCGCGCGGTGCCGGTGCCGGGGGCGAATTCCACATTCGGCAGCGTGGCCAGATGGGCCAGCACCTCGCGCCGCAAGAGCCAGTTGGGCAGGTTCTGCCCGAAGGGGTGTTCGGACACGTCGGCGGCGTCGAAATCGCGCGCGACCCGCGCGCCGGGCGAGGTATCGCCCGACGGCGCGGCGGGGCCCGCCTCCACGATGCGCATCACCTGCAGCGGCATGGCATGAGGGGCAAGGCGCGGCCAGAGGCCGACCTCGTCCAGCAGCGCGACCGAAGGCTGCAGAAAGGCGGTGCTGCGCAGATCGGCGCCGGGCGCCTCGCGCTCGGTCACCGGCGCGGCGGGATCGACGCAGAGCACGCGCAGGCCCTGCGCGCCGAAGCCCGCGGCGGCGATCAGCCCGGCGATGCCGCCGCCCGAAATCAGCAGATCGACATCTTCGCGCATGGCTGCTCCTTTTCTTGCCTCCCACAGTCTAGGACGGGCCCGAGGGCGCGCCAAGCGTCAAGCTGCCGCAAGCCGGGCCTCGGGTCCGGGTGCGGCGCGGTCCGCGATGCGGCGG
>SKUV01000149.1 GCA_007129775.1 Paracoccaceae bacterium
ATCGGCGATGTGGTGCTTTACCGCCGGCTGGACGAGGTGGTGGCGTATTTCCTCGCCTCCGCGCTGGATGACGCGGAGGCCGGCATCACCCATGTGATCCGGGGCGAGGATCTGTTCGATTTCACCCCGGTGCAGGTGATCCTGCAGCATCTGCTGGGCCTGCCCACGCCGATCTATCACCACCACGACCTGATCCGGGACGAGGCCGGCCGGCGGCTGGCCAAGCGCGACGATGCCCGCGCCATCGCGCGCTTTCGGGCCGAAGGCGCATGCCCCGCCGATATCCGCCGGATGGTGGGCCTGCCGCCTAGCCTTCCGGCGCGATGATCTCGGTTTCGGCGCCGTCGCGCAGGGCGGTGAAAAAGCAGCTGCGCCGGTTGGTGTGGCAGGCGGGGCCGGTCTGGTCCACCAGCACAAGCAGGCAATCGCGGTCGCAATCGATCCGCATCTCCACCAGCCGCTGGACATGGCCCGAGGTCTCGCCCTTCACCCAATAGGCCGCGCGCGAGCGGGACCAGTAGGTGACGCGTCCGCTCTTCAGCGTGCGGGCCACGGCGCCGGCGTTCATCCACGCCAGCATCAGCACCTCGCCCGTGGCGTGATCCTGCGCGATCACCGGCAGAAGCCCGGCGGCATCATAACGCAGGCTGGCAGGGTCGAAGGCCATGGGGCACTCCTTTGCAATCGGGCGGTCGCGGGTTATCTATGCCCTATGCGGCAAGGGGGAAAGCCCGGAGATTCAGGATGGCCGAGGCAGGCACCGACAGCAGCGATCTGATCAAGCTCTATTCCGGGCGGATACTGGCGCTGGCCAGCGACATTCCCCTTCACGGCCGGCTGGAGGCCCCGATGGCCAGCGTCCGGCGCCGCTCGCCGCTCTGCGGTTCCACGGTGGCGGTGGATCTGGACGTGGCCGATGGCCGGGTCAGCCGATTCGCGCAGGAGGTGAAGGCCTGCGCGCTGGGTCAGGCGGCGGCGGCGGTGGTCGGCGGGGCGGTTCTGGGGCGCAGCCTGCCGGAAATGGAGGCCGGGCGCGATGCGCTTCTGGCCATGCTCAAATCCGACGGGCCGGCGCCGGCAGCTCCTTTCGACGGTTTCGAAGTGCTGCTGCCCGCGCGCGAATACCGCAATCGCCACGCCTCGATCCTGCTGTCGATCGAAGCGACGGTGGAGGCGATGCGCGCCGCCGAACAGGCCAGCTGCGCCTGAGCGCCCCCCCCCGCAAGTCGAAAAAAAACCGCCGCACCCCTCGGGGCGCGGCGGCAGTCGGGTGTCTGGCAGCCCGGGCGGGACAGGCGCGGCAGGGTGGCACCCCTTCCGCGCGCGCCGGCAGGCAATCCGGCGCGGCCCGGCAGAACACCGGCAGGCAATCAGATCAGGTTCGGCAGATAGAGCCCGACAACAAGCAGAACGACGATGGCAAACGCCCCGGCCACATCCTCGGCCAGTGTCGGCGCCGAGCGGCGCAGCGCGGCCCTGAAATCGTGAAACATGGCATCCTCCGCCGTTGTTGCCATATTGTTCTCATGCCAGGTGATCTGCGTCAAGAACTTTTTAAGAACATATGAGAACAAATGGGGTCAGCCCACGGAAAGGAGCCTGATCGCCTTGTCCTGTTCCAGCAGCCACAGCAGCACCCGCACCGCCTGCCCGCGCGGCCCCTGAAGGGCGGAATCGTCATGCAACAGCCGGCGCGCATCCGATTGTGCGAGGCTCATCAGCCCGGCCTGACGCTCCATATCCGCGATGCGGAACCGCGGCAGTCCCGATTGCGCCGTCCCGATCAGATCGCCGGCGCCGCGAATCGCGAGGTCTTCCTCGGCTATGCGAAAGCCGTCTTCGGTGTCGCGCAACACCCGCAACCGCCGCGCCGCGGCCTCGCCCAGCGGCGGACGATACATCAGCAGGCAGGTGGAGGCCGCCTCCCCCCGCCCGACCCGGCCGCGCAACTGGTGCAGTTGCGCAAGACCGAAGGTCTCGGCCCGTTCGATCACCATGATCGAGGCCGCGGGCACGTTCACCCCCACCTCGATCACCGTGGTTGCAACCAGTACCGAAGTCTCGCCCGCCACAAAGGCAGCCATGGCCGCATCCCGCTCGGCATGGGGCATCTGGCCATGGACAAGCCCCACGCGCCCCTCCCCCAGCGCGGCGCGCAGGCGGCGATGGCGGTCTTCGGCGGCGGTCAGGTCCACCGCCTCCGATTCCTCCACCAGCGGGCAGACCCAATAGGCCTGCCGCCCCTCGGCGATGGCCTGCGCCAGATGGGCCACCACCTCGTCGATCCGCTCGGCCGAGATGAGCGCGGTCTTCACCGGGGTCCGGCCCGGCGGCTTTTCATCGAGGATCGAGACATCCATGTCGCCGTAATGGGTCAGCGCAAGGCTGCGCGGGATCGGCGTGGCCGTCATCACCAGCACATCTGCGCGCGCCCCCTTTTCCCCCAGCGCCATCCGCTGCGCCACGCCGAAGCGGTGCTGCTCATCGATGATGGCAAGGCGAAGATCATGAAATTCAACATCTTTCTGAAACACTGCATGGGTGCCCAGCAAGATGTCGATCTCCCCCGACGCCAGCGCCGAAAGGCGCGCCGCGCGCTCCGCCCCCTTGTCGCGGCCGGTCAGAACCTCCAGCCGGACGCCCGCGGCCTGTGCCAGCGGCGCGAGGCTCGCCAGATGCTGCCGGGCGAGGATCTCGGTCGGCGCCATCAGCACGCCCTGCCCGCCCGCCTCCACCGCCGCGAGCAGCGCGAGAAAGGCCACCAGTGTCTTGCCCGCCCCCACATCGCCCTGCAACAGCCGGTTCATACGCGCCGGCGCCGCCATATCGGCCGCGATCTCGCGCGTCGCGCGCAACTGTGCCGCGGTCGGCGCATAGGGCAGCGCGGCGAGGGTCCGGCGCTGCAACCGCCC
>SKUV01000208.1 GCA_007129775.1 Paracoccaceae bacterium
AAAGGTCATGCTGCGCGGTCCGGTGGCAAGCCGCCCCGCCAGCCAGCCCGCGAAGGCCCAGAAGAGCGCCAGCCCGAAGGCCAGCCCCGGCAGGGCGAACGGCGCCATCCAGCCATGGCGCAGCGGGTCCACCAGAAACGGCTCCACGATCCAGAAAAGCGCGGCCATGAAATGCCCGCCCCCGCCGAGCCACGCCAGCCACGCCGCCCGGCCCGGCCCCGCCGCGGCCCCCACGAGCCAGATCAGCGCCCCGTATCCGACCACGGCGCCGGCCCAGAGCCCCATCGGCGCCTGCCCCGTTGCGGCCAGAACGCCGGCGCCAAAGGCCGCCAGCGCCAGCCGCCAGCCCGGCGGGTCGCTGCAGGCGATCAGGACGCGCAGGCGCCCGCTTTTCCTGCCCGGGCGGCTTTCGGCCTCCTGCGGGGGGGTGGTGGTTGCGGGCACGGGGATCAGGCGCCGACGGCGGCGGCTGCGGCAGCGACGAGACTGCGCGGCAGGCGCACGCGCAGCCGCTTGATGCGGCGGGCATCGGCCTCCACCACCTCGAATTCCACGCCGCTGTCGTGTCGGATCACCTCGCCACGGCCGGGCACCCTGTCGGCAAGCACGAAGATCAGCCCGCCCAGCGTCTCGAATTCGTTCTCCTCGTCCTCGGACACGAGGGCGAGGCCGATCTCGGCCTCGAAATCCTCCAGCGGGGTGCGGGCCTGCACGAGATAGCAATTCGGGCTCTCGCGGGTCCAGTAGCCCTCTTCATCGGTGTCGTGCTCGTCCTCGATCTCGCCAACCACCTGCTCGATCAGATCCTCGATCGTGACGAGGCCATCGACCCCGCCGTATTCGTCGATCACCAGCGCCATGTGGATCCGCTCGGTCTGCATCTTCTGCAGCAGCACCGCCGCCGGCATCGACGGCGGCACGTAGATCAGCGGGCGCAGCAACGCGCGCAGGTCGATGGCATGGCCATTGCCGTTGAAGCCATAGCGCAGCGCCAGATCCTTGAGCAGCAACAGCCCCAGCGGGCGGTCCAGCGTGTCCTCATAGACCGGCAGGCGCGAAAAGCCGCTGTCGCGAAAGGTCTGCACCAGCGCCGCGCCGTCGATATCCACGGGCGCGGCCACGATCTCGGCCTTGGGAATGGCCACGTCCTCGGTGCGCAACCGATGCAGCTTGGCCAGCCCGGGCAGGATCGCGCGCACCGCCATGTCGCTGGCGCTGTCCTCGGTCTCGTCCGGGGTGCTGAGGGCGGAAATGATGCGGCCCAGCAGGCCGCGTTGTCCTGAATCCTGTGGATCCTGCGCGCGCTGCGCTGCGCTAGACCCGCCGTCCTGATCGCCCATCGGTCCTTTTCCGCTATCCGGGACGTCCTGCATCCCCTGGTTCATATGGATCGTCGATACCGAGGCTGGCAAGTATCCGCACCTCGCAATCCTCCATCAGCGCGGCATCTTTGTCACGGATGTGATCGTATCCCAGCAGGTGCAGCACGCCATGGACCACCAGATGGGTCACATGGGCGGAGGGCGCGCGGCCGGCCTCCAGCGCCTCTCGCAGGCAGGTGTCATAAGCCAGCGCGATATCGCCCAGTTCTTCGGGGTCGTCGGGGCTGCCGGGCCGGGGCATGGCCGGGGGGGCGCCATCGCGGGCGGCCCCGCGCTCGTGCGAGGGCCACGACAGCACGTTGGTGGGCACGCCCCGGCCGCGAAAATCGCCATTGAGCGCGGCGATGCGCGCGTCATCCGCGGCCAGCAGGCCGATGGCGAAGCCCGCGGGGGCAAGCCCCAGCTCCGCCAGCGTTGCCCGCGCGGCGGTTTCGGCCAGCGTGGCGATGCCCAGCGCGGCCCAGCGGTCATCCTCGATCAGGCATTCCACCAGCTGCGGGTTCTCCGGCGCAGCGTTGCTGGCCGCGCTCATGCCGCCCTGCTCATGCCTTGCCGGGCCGCGGGCGGGTCATCGCCGCCCCGCCTCATCGCGGTCATAGGCTTCGATGATCCGCGCCACCAGCGGGTGACGGACCACATCGGCGGCGCTGAAATAGCTGAACGACACGCCCTTGATCCCGGCGATGATCCGTTCCGCCTCGGCCAGCCCCGAGGTTACCCCGCGCGGCAGATCGACCTGACTGCGGTCGCCGGTGATGACCATGCGGGAACCCTCGCCCAGCCGGGTCAGGAACATCTTCATCTGCATGGCGGTGGCGTTCTGGGCCTCGTCCAGCACCACGAAGGCGCGGCTCAGGGTGCGGCCGCGCATGAAGGCCAGCGGCGCGATCTCGATCTGCTTTTCCTCCATCAGCCGGGCCAGCATCTTGCCGGGCAGAAAATCGCCCAGCGCATCGTAGAGCGGCTGCATGTAGGGATCGACCTTGTCCTTCATGTCGCCGGGCAGAAAGCCCAGCCGCTCGCCCGCCTCCACCGCCGGGCGCGACAGGATGATGCGGTCCACCAGCCCTTCGGAGAACATCGACACCGCCACCGCCACGGCGATATAGGTCTTGCCGGTGCCGGCCGGGCCGATGCCGAAATTCAACTCGTTGGAATAAAGTGCGCGGACATAGGCGCGCTGGGCCTCGGTGCGCGGCTCCACCGTCTTCTTGCGGGTGCGGATCTCGACCCGGCCGCCCTGAAACATCTCCAGTTGCGCGCCGGCGCCGGCGGGAGCGCTCTCGGCGGGCATCCGAATCGCGCCGTCGATGTCACCCGGCTCGATCCCGCGGCCGTCCTCCAGCCGTGCATAGAGCGCGGCCAGCACCTCGGCCGCGCGCCGGCGGCTTTCTACCGGGCCGGCGAGCGACAACTGGTTGCCGCGTCGAACGATCTGGATTTCAAGGGCTTGCTCGATCCGGGCGAGGTTCTGGTCGAACTGGCCGCAGAGGTCTATCAGAAGGCGGTTGTCGGAAAACTCGAGCAGG
>SKUV01000162.1 GCA_007129775.1 Paracoccaceae bacterium
GCCGCCGTCACTTCCAGCCGGGTGTTCGGCGTGAAATCATAGGTGGCGCCGATGCCGACCGAGGCCATGCTCGTCACCGCCGGAAAGGTCGAATAGACCTCCCCGAAATCGGCAAAGATGAACCCGCTCGCCGGGCGTGGCGCGTTGTCGAAGGCGCGATGCAACTCCCAGTTCGTGTAGAACCCGCTGTCACCCGCCACCCCGTCCGAAGGGAAGCCGCGCACCGTGGTCGGGCCGCCGATATTGAACAACAGCCCCCCCGGCAGCAGATCGGAGCGCGAATACTGCCACGCGCCTCGCCCGAGGAACGTCAACCCGTTGTCGAAGCTGTAGCGTGCATCGTAGGAGCCGGTGGCGATGCGATACCGCGTGACGCTTGGCGCGAGGCGGTCATTGACCCGGGCCGAAATCATCTGCGCCTGCGTGTTGAAGACCCCGCGCTCTCCGGTGAAGCCCACGCTCACACCCGCGCCCAGCTTTTCGGTGCGCGCATCGACCACCGGCACCCCGGCCGAGAACGACCGGCTTTCACCCGTGAAACCCGACAGGATGCCCTGCACCAGCCATCTCTCGTTGGCAACAAAGGGCTGGGTCACATTCATCGCGAACGAGCGCGAATTGCCCCGGATATCGAGCGGCAGGCTCGGCCCCGCAATCACCTTCACATCGGACTGGGTATAGGTGAAGGCCAGCCGCGTGCCGCTTGTCGTCACCGGGAAGTCGTAGCGCAATGTCCCGGCAAGGCTGCCTTCGGAACCTTCGAGGAACGCCAGCAGCGTGTCGTCGCGGCCCCAGAGGCCATAGCGGCGATAAAGCACCGACGCCCGGAACTCCCCGGTCGATTCGACACCGTTGTTGTCGAGAAAGAACTGCAGCGTATGGGGCGGCGGCTCGGTCACTCCGAAGAACAGATCGGTCATGCCGAAGGCCGCACCAGGTTGCAGCAGCAGCCTGACCTGAGCGCGGCTGGTCTGGTTGAACCAGGCGATATCCTCGGATGCCGTGGGCACATCGACCGTGGTGCCGCGGGCAAAGCGGATGCGGTCGAAAAAGTACTCCGGGTCGTTCTGGGTCTCGCCGGCGATGGCGACGACGCCGACCTGTCCTTCCACCAGCGTGACGACCAGATCGCCCGTCTGGATGTCCTGCGGCTGCAGGACGGCGGCGGCCGTCACCACGCCCCGCTCGGCATAGAGTTCGTTTATCTCGGCCACCAGCATCGAGATGCCGCGGAAATCAAGCCGCCGGCCAAGATAGCGGGCGCGGATGGCCTCCAGTTCGGCCGCCGTGAGAAAGGCGGAGGACGGCTCGAAGGTGATCTGTCGCAGCACAACCGTGGGCCCGCCCGGCGGCGGAAGCTCGCCCGGGGTGAGCGCATCGGCGATGACACCCGGCCCGGTCAGGCGTGGGCGCGCGGCCTCTTCCAGCGCGCGTGCGCGATCCTCTGCATCCTGCGCCGCCTGCGCGCCCGGGTCGGCCTGCGCCTGCGCCATTTCGGGCACCATCAGCAACGCCGCGATGGCCAGCCCGGCCGTTGCCGCCAGAGTGCTGCGGGACCGGACAGGCCCCGCACCGAGTAGGCCGCTGGAGCGGCACAAACCGTCTTTCATCGCTCTACCTCGTCGCGCCAACCCGCGTGTGCGCACAGCCTTCTTGGGACTGCAAACCATTATTGCAGTTCCAATAGCACGGCAGGCCCGTCGCCACGAACAAAGACGCCATATTCCACGCCATTTATTTCGACGATTGTGTCATCCAGGTCAGATATGTCGAGCCCGTCTTCACCCGGCTCATCGCCGACGAGGGCCACGATCACGCCGTCACGCAGCACGAAAATCGGCGTATCTGCCTGTCGCAGGTTACGCACCGTGTCACGCACGAGGCTGATGCCGTCGAAGGGCACCCCCAGAACGTTGGTCGGCTGCAGCGTCTCGTCATAGACCACGACGAAGCTGTCGGTCGCGATCGCGGTGCCATCGAGCGTGGCCGCGAAGGGGCGGGTCGGCTCGAACACCTGGATGTTGCTGGGCGGGTTCGTCTTGGGCGTCTGGTTGCGGTTGTCCACGAACAATGTCTGCGAGGGGGTGGCCATCACCATCGTCCCGGCCATGGGAGAGGCGCCCATCTGCGGAATCTCGGCCTCGACGATGTCCACGTAATTCGCCGTGGTGCTGAACTGCGTTTCTGATGCGCGCAATTCCGGCAGCACGATCCCCGACGGTGCATCCACATGCACCCGCACCAGCGTCGCGACGGTGCCATCGGGGCCGGTCAGGATCAGGTTGAGCATCGGCGGCCCGGCCGGAACCTGACGGATATCGAGCGCCGTGATCTCGCCGCCGCGCAGGGTCAACTCCTCCGCCACTTCCACGGTGCCCAGCGTCAACGCCCCGCTCGCCTGCAGGTCAAGCAGGCGGGCGCGCATGACCTGCACATCCATGTCGCCGATATTGCCCGGGCCGAAGCCCGCGATGTTCACGATCCGGTCGCCAGCCTGTTGCAACTGGCCGATGATATCGCCGGTGGAGGTGATGATATTGTCGTCCCCGGCGATGATCTCGTCGAAGAAGACGCCGTCACCGAAGATGGTCGAGGTGCCACCCGCGGTGAGCAGGGTGATGTTCACCGGCCCGGTGCCGCCGTCGATATCGCTGTCGCCGCCGGCATCCACATTGTCCAGCGTGACGCCCGTTCCCGTGACAATGCTGTCACCGCCCGTGGTGATCTGGGTCACCTCCACCGCGCCGGTGCCGCCGTCAATGGCGCTGTCGCCGCCGGCATCCACATTGCCCAGCGTGACGCCCCCCGTGCCGGTAACATTGCTGTCACCGCCCGTGGTGATGGTATCGCCGGTGACCGCGCCGTCACTGGCCGCCACCGTGGCATCACCATCCGCGGTCAGGGTGACGAA
>SKUV01000071.1 GCA_007129775.1 Paracoccaceae bacterium
AGAAACCGGCAATCCTGATGCACCACGCCGATGCGCCGGCGCGTCATTGCCACGTCGTCGCGGCTCATGGCGCGCAGGTCCTTTCCGAACAGCCGCACCTGCCCCGAGGTGGGCAGCAACTCGCCATAGCAGATGCGCAGAAGCGTGGTCTTGCCGGCGCCCGAAGGCCCGGTCAGAAAGTGGAAGGACCCGGGGCCAAGTTCCAGGGTCATGCCCGACAGCAGCGCATCCCCGCCATAGCTGTGCGAGACGGTGTCGAGTTCGATCATCGCGACATCCTGCGCTGCTGCTCAAAGGGGCCCCCGCCAAACCGGAACGGCTGCGAAAGGCGGCGATAGGTGCAGTGATGCCTCAGCCCGGCCTGCCATGCAATCGGGCAGGACGCGAAGCCTTGGATATTGCGGCCCGGATTGCTACAAGATGGAGTGGGTCGCGCCCTTGTCCGGGTGGTCGATCCGATCGTTCGTCCTGTCGCCGCGGTGGCCGGGATGCTGTGTGGGGGTATGAGTCAAATGCGGCTGATCTGCCCGGGATGCGCAGCCCAGTATGATGTGGACGACTCCGCCATCCCGCCGGAAGGGCGCGATGTGCAATGCTCGAATTGCGGCCACGCGTGGTTCCAGCGCGGTCCGGCGCCCGAGGCCGCGCCGGACACCGACGACAGTCCAACGCCGCGCCCGGACGGCGACGCCCCGCCCGCGCCGGCTGCTCCCGCCGTTGACGCGGGCCGTGATGAAGGCGATGACGCCCCTCAGGACACCGCCGAGGACATGCCCGGCAAGAAGGCTCAGCCGCGCAAGGTGGACGAGGCCGTGCTGTCGGTCCTGCGCGAAGAGGCGGAGCGCGAGGCCCGCGCCCGCCGCGCCGATGCCGCGGCACTGGAAACCCAGCCCGATCTGGGCGCCGCCCTGCAACCGCAGGCCGCGCCGCGCCGCACGGTGCCGCGGGGCGCGACCATCGGGGAACCGGTGCAGGGCGTGCGCCCGCGCCGGGCGGTCAAACCCGGAACTCCCGGCCGCCGGGGCGCTGCGACCGAAGCGCCGGGCGATGATGGTGGTCTGGGCGACGGTGATGCGGATGGCCTTGGCCGGCCGGGCAGCGATGCCCGCAGCAATCGCCTGCCGGATATAGAAGAGATCAATTCGACCCTTCGCGGCTCTGCCGAGCGGGACGATGCCGAGAGCCTGCCGCCCGATGGCGTGGCGGAGGCGCGAACACAGCGCCGCGGCTTCCGGCTCGGGCTCGGGGTGGTTGTGGGGCTCGGCGTTCTGGCGCTGCTGCTCTATGCGCTGGCCGGCACGATCGCGGCGGCGGTGCCTGCTCTGGCCCCGGCGATGGAAAGCTATGCCGCTGCGATGGATGGCCTGCGCTTCTGGCTCTCTACCCGGACCGAAGCGGCGATGCGTGCGGTGCTCGACCGGATCACCTGACCGCCGAAGCGCCGTGGCCGCCGGGCAGTGCGAGGACGACAGGACGGCAGCGAAAACCCGTCAAGGCCGATCCGCCGCCAGCGCCGCCCGCGCGGGGCCTTCCGGCAGCAGTCCGGCCAGCACCAGCCGGCGCGCCCAGCCCTCGGGCCCGTCGAACAGATGGCCCTGCCAGCCCCGCGCCCGCGCGGCGTCGATATTCTCGGGCCGGTCATCGACGAACAGAAGCCGTTCGGGCGGAAGGCCGCAATCGGCCTCGGCCCGTTCATAGATTTCCGGATCGGGCTTGATGCAGCCCATGCGGCCAGAGATGTAGAAGCGGTCGAATTCGGCAAGAAACGGGTAATGGCCCTGTGCCATCCCGAAGGTTTCGTCTCCGAAATTCGACAGCGCGAAGACGGGCACGCCCTCTGCCCGCAGCGCCCGCAACAGCGCCACCGAGGGTGCGATCACCGGTTGCGCCATCTCGATCCAGCGGTCGTGCCAGAACATCACCTTGTCCGCCCAGCGCGGATGCGCCTCGGCCGTCGTCGCGACGGTGGCGTGGAACGGCGCGCCCGCGTCGATGCGCAGGTTCATCTCCTCGATCCCGGTCTCGGCGAAGAACCGCGCCCGGTCCTGCGGATCCATGACGCTGTCGTAGAACCGTTGCGGGTTCCACTCGAACAGAACATTGCCGATGTCATGCAGCACGGCCGCGGGGCGGGGAAGTTCGGGCATCACTGTCTCCGCAGTCGCCGCGCTGACCGGTTCAGCCCGCGCGCGAGCGGGGCATGGCAGCCGCGCCGCCCTTGCGGCCGTAGCGGGCAAGGAACGTCTCCACCGCGCCCTCGACCACCCGCACGATCTCGGGCTCGGTGAATTCGGTCTGCGTGCCGCAGATCACCCGGTCGTGCAGGTCGGCCTGACAGAGCGCGAGGAACTGATCTGCGGCCAGCGAAAGATCGTCGATCTCCAGATGCCCGGCGGCGCAGGCGGCGGCGAGGAAATCGCAGACCTGACGGCGCGCCATGGCCGGGCCGGATTCATAGAATTCCCGCCCCAGTTCGGGGAAACGTTCGGCCTCGGCCACGCAGATGCGATGCACCCCGCGCCCGAAATCGGATGTATAGAATTCGATCACCCGCCGCGCGCCAAAGCGCAGCACGTCCCTGGGCGGGGCGTCGAAGGCGACGGCACGATGGGCCTCGTCCACCTGACGCTGGCATTCCGCGCGCACCACTTCGATGAACAGCAAACGCTTGTCCGGGAAATAGCTGTAAAGCGTGGCCTTCGACACACCGGCCACCCGCGCGATCTCGTCCACGCTGGCGCCCTCGAAGCCCGCCGAAAGAAAGACGCTGCGCGCGCCCTCGATAACCTGATCGTATTTCCGCCCCCTCCGGACGGCGAGTGACGGCTTGTTCATACGCGGCCTGCCTCCCATCGGGGATAGTGTAAACCGTTTCGTTCAGTTTGGGCAAGACTGCGACCGCAGGAGCGGCCGCCTTCGCCGATCAGGCCCCGTGACCGCCGCGATAGGCCGAGCGCGGCGGCACCGCCCAGCCCGCCGGATGGCCGGCCTCCGGGGCGAAGACCTCCAGCGTCAGCGGGTGGCAGGGCGCCGTGTCCGAGGAATGCTCGGCGCCGCAATCGCCGCCGGGGCAAGCGGACAGCACCGCCAGCAGGTCGATCTCTGCCAGCATCTCCAGCCGGTCACCGGCGCGTGCGGGGCTGGCCTTCATGAAATAGCGTCCCTCCGGCGTGAAGCCCGTGCACATGAAGACGTTGAGCACGTCATGCACATGGTTCTCGGCCTCGTGGAGCGGCAGGCCGGTCTCGGCCGAAAGCGCCCGGGTCAGGTTGGAATGGCAGCAATGGTGATACTCCACCCCGCCCAGCAGATGCGCCGTATAGGGATCGCAGCGTGTGCCGATCACGTCATGCACCCGGCCGCCATGGGGATCGGTGCCATACCAGGCAAGGCTGTCATGGGTGATCGTCGCCATCGGCCGCAGATGAGGAAAACACGACCAGAGCCGCGCGCCGGTGCTGACATGGGTGCCGTGCAGCGCACGGGTCTTGCCGGAATAGAACCGCTCCGACAGATCGGCTGCGTTGAACAGGTTCAGATCGCCCACCTGCGCCCCCTCGGGGCAGAGGATCGACAGGAAATGCCCCGCCGGAACGCGCAGGGCGCGCGCATCGCGGGGCGGCACGGTGACGGCGGCGGTCCGGCGCGCCCCGTCCCTTGCGGCGGCATAGCCCGCCAGATCGGGGGCGGGCAGGGTATCGGCGGGATAGCAGATGACCGGGGCGACGGCCCGGCGCGCCTGGGCGTCGGGCGGTGCCGGAGGTGTCGTGTCCGCGCCGCCCATCGGCTCAGAACTCGACGCTGACGCCCGGCAGGCGCAGCGCCGTCATCACGTCGCGCACCTCCTGCCGTGCGGCGATGTTCGACAGGTTGAGGTTTTCCACCCCGATGTCGCGCAGATCAAGCAGGGTCAGCCCGCGCGGGAAAAGCTCGCGAAAGATCACCCGCTCGGAAAAGCCGGGCACCACGCGAAAGCCGATCCGGCGCGACAATTCCTCCAGCGCCGAGCCCATCTTGCGCTTGTTGTGCATCTGCTGGGCCCCGAGGCGGTTGCGCAGCACCACCCAGTCGATCGGCTTCAGCCCGGCCTGTGCGCGCAACTGCCGCGCGCTCCAGACCATTTCGGAATAGATCGACGGCCCCTTGACCTTGCCGGTATCCGGATCGATCCGCGCCAGCAGGTCGAAATCCACGAAACTGTCGTTGAGCGGTGTCACCAGCGTGTCGGCTAGCGAATGCGCGACTTGACTGAGCCGCGTGTGCGAGCCGGGGCAGTCGATCAGAATGAAATCCACCTCTGCATCCAGTGCCGCCATCGCGGCTGTCAGCCGCCTGTCCATGACGTTCTCACCTGGGCCGGGCGTCTCGCTCGGTATCTCGGAAAGGTCGCGGCAGACCACCATCGGCAGATCGATCCCGGTTTTCTCCGCATGGGCGCGGCGGTTTTCGAGATACCGCAAAAGGCTGCGCTGGCGCAGGTCGAGATCGAGCGCGCCGACCTTGTGGCCCATCCGGGCCAGCGCCGTTGCGATATGCATCGAAGTGGTGGATTTGCCCGATCCGCCCTTTTCGTTGCCCACGACGATGATATGCGCCACGACCCGCCCCCCGGAAATGCAACGGCGCGCCCGATGGACGCGCCGAAACTATATGTTGTAGCTGCGGCCTTGAAAAGCCGCGCGGCGGCGGCTCAGAAGCCGAGGCCTGCGTACTTGTTCTTGAACTTCGACACGCGGCCGCCGGCATCCATCAGCCGGGTGCCGCCGCCGGTCCATGCCGGGTGCACCGTCGGGTCGATATCGAGCGACAGCGTCGCGCCTTCGTCGCCCCATGTGGATTTCATCTGAACCACGGTGCCATCCGTCATCTTGACGTTGATCATGTGGTATTCGGGATGGATGTCTTTTTTCATCGGACGTTCCCTCAGGCCTTGGCGCCCGCGGGGGCGCGATAGTTGGTCTTTTCCGCGATCCGGGCCGATTTGCCGCGGCGCGCACGCAGGTAATAGAGCTTGGAGCGGCGCACCTTGCCGCGGCGCACGACCTCGATCTTGTCGATATTCGTCGAATAGAGCGGGAACATCCGTTCCACCCCCTCGCCGAAGGAGATCTTGCGCACGGTGAACGACGCGCCGATACCGCTGCCGCCGCTGCGGGCGATGCACACGCCCTCGAAATTCTGGACCCGCGTGCGGGTGCCCTCGGTCACCTTGTAGCCGACGCGGATGGTGTCACCGGCCTTGAAATCGGGAATGTCCTTGCCAAGCTCGGCGATCTGCTCGGCCTCGATCTGCGCGATCAGGGTCATCGCGATGGTCCTTTCGTCTGGCGCGGTTGGTCCGCGGCTTGAGGCTGCTCCGAGAGCTCTCGGTCTCCGTCCGGGTCCATGCCGCGCTCTGCGCGATATGCCCGCCAGAGGTCGGGGCGGCGTTCCTGTGTCAGCCTTTCGGCCATCTGCCTGCGCCAGTCGGCGATTTTCGCGTGATTGCCCGAAAGGAGAATTTCGGGGATCGCGCGGCCTTCCCAAAGCGCGGGTCTCGTGTAGTGCGGATGCTCGAGCAGCCCCTCCGAAAAGGATTCCTCCTCCACCGAGGCCTGATTCCCGAGCACGCGCGGTATAAGCCGGACCGTCGCATCAATCAAGGCCTGTGCGGCGATCTCGCCTCCGGTCAGGACAAAGTCGCCGAGGCTGATCTCCTCCACCTCGAAATACTCCAGCGCCCGCTGGTCGACGCCCTCGAACCGGCCGCACAGCAGGGTGACCCCCTCGGCCTGCGCGAGCCTGCGCGCGGTGGCCTGATCGAAGGGCCGGCCGCGCGGCGACAGATAGATCACCGGCCAGCGCGCCCGGTCGCCGGGTGTTCCGATCGCGGCCATCCGCAGCGCGCGCGCCACGATGTCGGGGCGCAGCACCATCCCGGCGCCGCCGCCGGCGGGCGTGTCATCGACATTGCGGTGCTTGCCCTCGCCAAACGCGCGCAGATCCAGCGGCTCCAGCGCCCAGAGCCCCTGATCGAGCGCGCGGCCGGTCAGCGACAGGCCCAGCGTGCCGGGGAAGGCCTCGGGGAAAAGCGTGATGACCTTGGCTGTCCATGCGCCGGCGACCCGTGGCGGGCCGCCCATCAGGTCGCGCGGCTGCGGCGTGACACTGACGGCCAGCCGTCCGTGCGAGCGGAGCTTTTTCGGCGTGTCGGTCATGGCGCTCCCTCGCCGTCGGTTGCCTCACCTCGGGGGCGCCGGGCTGCCAGCGCCCGCAGCGGTTCCGCCGCTGCGGGCAGGGCGGCGGCGGCCTCGTCCAGATCGGCGTTTTCGGGCAAGTCCGCCCATAGGTCGGGCTGCCGGTCTGCCGCCGCGGCGGATTGCGCGGCCCAGTCGGCCAGCGCCGCGCCATCGTGGGCGGCCCGGATCAGATGAAAGGCCGCCTCGGCATCGCCCTCGCCGGGCCGCGCGGCGCCGGGCAGCGCCAGAAGCGTGATAACGGCATGCAGATCGCGCGGGCAGGAATGCGCCCGCGCCCGGGCAAAAAGCGTCGAGACGAGATCGGACTGCGGCACCGTCCCCAGCGCCGGGGTAATCGCACCGGCCAGATCGGCGGAGCCCCGTGTCGAGGAGGGCAGGGCGTCAAGCCGCTTTTCGAGCGCGGCGAGCGCGGCTGCGATCGCCTCTTCCTCCGCATCGGGGTCCATGACCGGCTCGGGTTCCGCCTCCGGTTCCGGTTCCGGTTCCGGCTCTGGCTCCGGAGCAGGGCGTGCGGCCGCGTCGCGCGCGGCGGCCTCTTCGGCCAGCGCGGCCAGTTCGGCGGCCCGCTCGGGCGGGATGCGCAACAGCCGCGCGAGCGCCGTTGCCCCGGCCCCGAGCGCCACCGCCAGAATCGGCGAGGGCGCCACCGCCAGCCACGAGCCGATCAGCGCCCCGATCCCCAGAAACGCCGCTGCCACCACCCCGTGCACCATCAGCACGATCGGAAGCGCTGGCCCCTGCACATGCATCAGCACATGCCAGATCAGGAAAATCGCGACGTAAAGCGCCCAGATCGACAGATCGAACCCCGGCAGCCCGGCAAGGATGACCGAGAAATACAGCACTCCGGCCAGCGCCGGGATCGCGAGCAGCCGCTGCTGCAGGGTCATTCGAAGAGCCCTTCGGGCGGGTCGGCGACAATGCGACCCGCGGCGATATCGACCGTGGGCACGATGGCCCGGGTAAAGGGCAACAGAACCGGCTCCTTCAGGCCCGGCCCGGCGATTTCCAGCAGATCGCCGGCGCCGTGGTCATGCACCGCCTGCACCCGGCCCAGAACCGCGCCGCCGGTGTCCTGAACGGTCAGGCCGATCAGGTCGGCGTGATAGAATTCGTCATCGGGCAGGGCCGGCAGCGCCGCGCGGTCGGCATAAAGCCGCAGGCCGCGCAGCGCCTCCGCCTCCTCCCGGGTTGCGATGCCCGACAGGCGGGCGGCCAGCCCGCCCGAGACCGGGCGCGTCAACGTCACGGTGAAGGCGCGCGCGCCGTCCTCCGTCCACAAGGGACCATAGGCGGCGATGTCCTCGGCCCGGGCGCAGAAGGATTTCAGACGCACCTCGCCGCGCACCCCGAAGGCACCGGCCACGGCGCCCACGCAGATGCGGTCCTTGGCCATGACGCCCCCCCTCGCGCTGACGCCGCCGGCTCCGGCGGATTACTCCGCCGCAGCCTCCGTGGCCTCTGCCGCCTCCGACTCGGCCGGGGCCTCCTGCGCGGCGGCGGCCTTGTCGGCGCGCTCCTTGGCGCGCTCCACCGCCTTCTTGCCGGGCTGGGCCTTTTTCGGGTTGGCCCGTTCCTTCTTTTCCACGACGCCGGCCGCTTCCAGCATCCGGCTGATGCGGTCGGTGGGCTGGGCGCCCTGCGCCAGCCAGTGCTGCACGCGCTCGAGGTTCATCTTGACACGATCCTCGCTGTCCTTGGCCAGGAGCGGGTTGTAGGTGCCCAGCTTTTCCAGAAAGCGGCCGTCGCGCGGCATACGGCTGTCGGCGACGACGATGGAATAATGCGGGCGCTTCTTGCTGCCGCCGCGGGCGAGTCGGATCTTGGTAGCCATTGGGGTCTTCTCCTTGGGATTGTCGAGGCGGTCTCGCGGCCGCCTATTGCTTGAGTTTCTCGTGATGACGGATGACTTCGGAAATGATGAAGGCCAGGAAATTCTTGGCGAATTCCGGGTCCAGATCGGCTTCCTTGGACAGCCATTCCAGCCGCTCGATCTGTCGCGCCTCGCGCGCCGGGTCCGAGGGCGGAAGGTTGTGTTCGGCCTTCAGCCGGCCCACCGCCTTGGTATGGGCGAAGCGTTCGGCCAGCGTATAGACGAGGATCGCGTCGAGCCGGTCTATGGACTCGCGATGCTCCTTCAGCAGGGCGGCGGCGCGGGTGGCGGCATCAGTCATGTGCAGGCTCCGGCTGGTTGCGGCGACAGGTGCAAGGGGCCACCGGCCGGCGGCACTGGCCGGCCATCCCCCTTGCGCGGGCGGCGCCCGCGGTCTGTCTGCGCGTGTTCATTTCTTGCGACCCAGCCCGCTGAGGCCCGAAGGCAGCTTCATGCCGCCCATGCCGCCCATTCCGCCGGGGCCCATGCCGGGCATTCCGCCCATCTTGGACATCTGCGCCTGCAGCGCGGCGGGGTCCATGCTGGCCGGATCGGGCATCCCGCCCTTGCCCATCATGCCCTTCATCGCCTGTTTCAGCATCCCGCCCTTGCCCATCTTCTTCATCATGTCGGACATCTGGCGGTGCATCTTCAGAAGCTTGTTGAGGTCCGACACCTCCAGCCCCGCGCCGGCCGCGATGCGCTTTTTGCGGCTGGCCTGCAGGAGCGCGGGATTGGCGCGCTCCTTCTTGGTCATGGAATTTATCAGGGCGATCTGCTGGCGCAGCATCTTGTCATCGAAGCCCGCCGATTCCGCCGCCTTCGACATCTTGCCCATGCCCGGCATCATCGACATGACGCCCTGCATCCCGCCCATCTTGAGCATCTGTTCCAGCTGGCCGCGAAGGTCATTCATGTTGAACAGACCCTTCTGGAACCGCTTCATCATCTTCTCGGCCTGCTCGGCCTCGAACGTCTCCTGCGCCTTTTCAACCAGCGCGACGATATCGCCCATGCCGAGGATGCGGCCGGCCACGCGGTCGGGCTCGAACGTCTCCAGCGCGTCGAGTTTCTCGCCGAGGCCGACAAAGCGGATGGGCTTGCCGGTGACCGCGCGCATCGACAGCGCCGCGCCGCCGCGGCCATCGCCGTCCATCCGGGTCAGCACGACGCCGGTGATGCCCAGCTTGCCGTCGAATTCGCTGGCGACGTTGACCGCGTCCTGCCCGGTCAGGCCATCGACCACCAGCAGTGTCTCGCGCGGGTTGGCGACGTTGCGGACCGCCAGAACCTCGTCCATCAGCACATCGTCGATATGCAGCCGGCCCGCGGTATCGAGCAGATAGACGTCATAGCCGCCAAGGCTCGCCTGCGTCTTCGCGCGCCTGGCGATATCGACCGCCGACTGGCCCTTGACGATGGGCAGGGTATCGACGCCGATCTGCGTGCCGAGGATCGCCAGCTGCTCCATCGCCGCCGGGCGGTTGGTATCGAGGCTGGCCATCAGAACCCGCTTGCCGTCGCGATCCTTCAGCCGTTTGGCGAGCTTGCCGGTCGTCGTCGTCTTGCCCGAGCCTTGAAGCCCGACCATCAGGATCGGCGCGGGCGGATTGTCGATCTTCAGAACGCCCGGGTCGCTGTCGCCCTTCAGCGTGGCCACCAGTTCGTCATGCACGATCTTGACGACCTGCTGACCCGGCGTGACCGAGCGTGTCACCGCCTGCCCGGTGGCCTTTTCCTGCACCCGCTTGATGAAATCCCGCGCCACGGGCAACGAGACATCGGCCTCCAGCAGCGCGACACGGACCTCGCGCAGGGCGGTCGCCACATCGGCATCGCTCAGCGCGCCCTGCTTGGTCAGACGGTCAAAGACACCGGACAGGCGTTCGGACAGATTCTCGAACATCGCGCGGCCCTTTCGTTGCCCAACCCGCACCCCGGCAAAGGGGCGCCAAATGCATATCGCACCCGCGGGCGAAACCTCGCTGACGGGTGGCGATCCCGCGCCATCGCGGGACCGGAAGTGTCGGCCACCTCCGGAAAACCCCAGCCCGATACGCCCCCGCGCAGCCGGAGTCAAGCCGCGGAGCGGATCGGGGCTGCCCGGCGCGGCCTTTCGGCCTATGTCTGCCGAACGGGCGGCGATGCGCGGGGCGGGGCGATGGACGGAGTTCTTTATGTTGCGCGGGGGGCGGATTACCTCGACCTCGCTTTGGCCAGTGCGCGCAGCCTGCGCGTCCACGAGCCCGGCCTGCCCATCGACCTGCTGAGCGATACGGCCCCGCCCCCCTGCGCCCCGTTCGACCGGACAGGGCCGCTGCCCGAGGGCGCCGCCCGCGACAAGATCGCCGGCATGGCGCAGACCCGTTTTGAGCGCACGCTGTTTCTGGATTGCGATACGCTGGTGCTGCAGCCTCTCGGCGACCTTTTCGCCGTGCTGGAGCGGGTGGAGCTTGCCGTCTGCCATGACGTGCGCCGAGCCTCGGCGCTGATTCAGGAGGCCGGCCTTCCGGGCATTCCGGAGGCGTTCCCGCAGTTCAACACGGGTGTTCTGCTCTATCGTCGCAGCGCCGCGATGCTGGGGTTTCTGGCTGAATGGGAGGCCCGCCACGCCACGCTTGGCCGCGCGCGCGATCAGGTGGCGTTCCGCGATCTGCTCTGGCAGGGCGACCTGCGCTATCATGTGCTGCCGCCCGAATACAATTTGCGCCGGGTGACCATGCTGGACGCCTGGGAGCCGCTGGACGCACGCCCCAAGATCCTGCACAGCCACCGCCTTCTGCAGCATCTGCGCGGCGCGCCCGACCGGCTCGACAGCCTCGCCGCGATCCTGCCGGCCGAACGCGCGGCGCTGGCGGCGGAATGGGCCGCGCTGGGCCTGCCCGCGGCAACGCCGCCCGGTGCCGACCCGGTCGCACGGTTCGCCGAGGCGCAGG
>SKUV01000079.1 GCA_007129775.1 Paracoccaceae bacterium
CCGGACCCGCGAACAACACCGGACCCGCGAACAACACCGGACCCGCGAACGACACCGGACCCGCGAACGACACCGGGCACGCCGGCCGCCGCCGCGCCGCGCCGGGCGCTGGCCTTTCCGGAATTCGTGGCGCTGCTGGCGATGCTTTTCGCCACCGTCGCCTTTTCCATCGACGCGATGCTGCCGGCGCTGACCGACATCGCCGAGGAATTGTCGCCCGAGGCGGTGAACCGGGCGCAACTGGTGATCACCGTCTTCGCGCTCGGGCTCGGCCTCGGCACGCTGGTTACCGGGCCCCTGTCCGACAGCCTCGGGCGCAAGCCGGTGGTGGCGGGCGGTGTGGCGATCTATATCGTCGCGGCGCTGGTGGCCGCCCGTGCCCAGAGCCTCGAGGTGCTGCTGGCCGCGCGGCTGGTGCAGGGGCTTGGCGCCTCGGCCGCGCGGGTGGTGACGCTGGCGATGGTGCGCGACCTCTATCAGGGGCGGATGATGGCGCGCGTCACCTCGATCGTGATGACGATCTTCATCCTCGTGCCGGCGATCGCGCCCACCATCGGCGCGCTGATCCTGATGGTGGCGGACTGGCGCGCGATCTTCATGGCATTCGTCGTCTTCGGCGTGATCTCGGGCAGCTGGCTGCTGCTGCGCCAGCCCGAGACCCTGCCGCCCGAGCGGCGGCGCCCGCTGCGGCCCGCGCGGCTGCGCGCCGCGCTGGCCGAGGTTCTCGGCCACCGGATGGTGCGGCGCTACATCCTCGTGATGGCGTTGGGCTTCGGGCAGATGTTCATCTTTCTGTCCACCGCGCCGCAGACCTTTGCCGATGTCTACGACCGGGGCGCGCAGATGCCCTATTGGTTCGGCGGCGTGGCGCTGGTGGCGGGCACTTCGGGCATCCTCAACGCGATGCTGGTGCTGCGGCTGGGGATGCGGCGGCTGGCGACATGGGCCTTCGCCGCGCAATCCTGCGTGGCGATGGTGTTTCTCGCTGTGCTGCTGTGGGCCGGGCTGCCGCAGGATGCCGAATTCGCGGCCTTCATCGCCTTTCTCTGCGCGGCCTTCTTCATGATCGGGCTGACCTTCGGCAACCTCAACGCGCTGGCGCTGGAGCCGATGGGCCATATCGCCGGCATGGCCTCGGCGGTGGTGGGGGCGCTGTCGACCTTCGGCGCGGCGGCGATCGCAATTCCGGTGGGGCTGGCCTATGACGGATCGGCGGTGCCGCTGGTGGTCGGGGTGATGCTGTGTTCGGGCACGGCCTTTGCGCTGATGCTCACCACCCGCGACACGCCACCGGCCGAAGGCGCGGCGGCCGAAGGCACGGCGGCACCGCCGCAGGCCTGAGCGGCGCCGCGGGCGGCCACCTCAAGGCACCTCACGGCCGCAGCGTGCCGTCGCCCTCCACCAGATACTTGAACGAGGTAAGCTGTTCCGCCCCGACCGGGCCGCGGGCATGCATCTTGCCCGTGGCGATACCGATTTCCGCGCCCAGCCCGAATTCGCCACCATCGGCGAACTGGGTGGAGGCGTTGCGCAGCAGGATCGCGCTGTCGAGTTGCTGGAAGAACCGCGCCGCCGCCGCGTCATCCTCGGTCAGGATCGCCTCGGTATGGCTGCTGCCATGCTGGCGGATATGTGCGATGGCATCGTCGATATCCTCCACCACCCGCGCCGCGATGATACTGTCGAGGTATTCGCGCCCCCAATCCTCACGCGTGGCGGGTGTGACCCCGGGCAGATGGCCGAGCGCGGGGCAGCCGCGCACCTCCACACCGGCGGCGACCAGATCGGCCACGATCCGCGCGCCAAGATCCGCCGCCACGTCGCGGTGGATCAGCAGGCATTCCGCCGCACCGCAGATGCCGGTGCGCCGGGTCTTGGCGTTCAGGACCACCGCGCGCGCCTTTTCCGGGTCGGCCGCGGCATCGACATAGACATGGCAGATGCCCTCCAGATGGGCGAAGACCGGCACCCGCGCCTCGGCCTGCACGAGGCCCACAAGCCCCTTGCCCCCGCGCGGCACGATCACATCGATATGCGCCACCATTCGCAGCATCTCGGCAACGGCGGCGCGGTCGCGCGTGGGCACAAGCTGGATCGCATCCTCGGGCAGGCCCGCCGCGCGCAGCCCCTCCAGCAGGCAGCCATGCAGCGCCCGGGCCGAATGGTGGCTTTCGGATCCGCCGCGCAAGATCACCGCATTGCCCGCCTTGAGGCAGAGCGCGCCTGCATCGGCGGTCACGTTGGGGCGCGATTCGAAGATCACCCCGACCACGCCCAGGGGCGTGCGCACGCGCCGGATGCGCAGGCCGTTGGGCCGGGTCCATTCGGCCATCACCTGCCCCACCGGATCGTCCTGCGCAGCCACCGCGCGCAGACTGGCGGCGATGCCGGACAGACGCGGGCCGTCCAGCATCAGCCGGTCGAGCATCGCGGGCGAAAGCCCCTTTTCCTCGCCCAGCGCCATGTCCTTTCCGTTCGCGGTCAGGATCTCGGTGGCGCGCGCTTCCACCGCCGCGGCGGCGGCCTCGAGCGCGGCACGCTTGGCCTCGGGCGCGGCAAAGCCCAGCCCGGCCGATGCCGCGCGCGCCCGCGCGCCAATATCGGCCATCAGCGCCGGGATGTCGGCGAACTCGCCCTGATGCTGCGTCATGCCCCCGCCTCCTGTCGTTGTCCCTCGAATACCAGATCGTCACGATGAATGAGCGCCGCCCGGCCGGGATAGCCCAGCACCTCCGCGATCTCGCCCGAGCGCCGGCCCCGGATCGCCGCGGCCTCGCCGGCGGTGTAGCGCACGAGGCCAAGGCCAAGCCGCGCGCCGTCTGGCGCCACGATGCGCACCGGATCGCCCCGCCCGAAGGCGCCTTCCACAGCCGTCACGCCCGCCGGCAGCAGGGATTTCCCCGCCG
>SKUV01000131.1 GCA_007129775.1 Paracoccaceae bacterium
AGAGGGCAGAGGATGGCCGCGGACAGCCGCCCGCAACGTCTGGGGTGGGCTGTTTATTCAGGCCCCGTCCGGAAGACCTCGCACGACGCGCCAAGCCCAGCCAAAGCGGCTGGCCGGTAGGGCGGCCATCCGCTGCCCGGGCCGCTTACGCGGCTGTTCACCGGGCCGGCGAAAACGGGCCGTTGCGAAGAGGATCGCCATAAGGAGCCACCTGCGGGCTCTCGCAGCTTGCGCCGGGCGGGGCATGAACGGGCCTTTGCGCGGCTTCGGCAGTCGACGTCAGGCAACCGGTTTCGGCCCCCGGCGTCGCGTCAGGCGAAAAGATCGTGGCAAAGCTCCAGCGCCTCTACCAGCGCATCGACCTCGGCCCGGGTGTTGTAGAGCCCGAAGGAGGCACGGCAGGTGGCGTCGATGCCCAGATGCTCCATCAGAGGCTGGGCGCAATGCTGGCCCGCGCGCACCGCGACGCCCTTCTTGTCGAGCACGGTCGAGATGTCATGGGCATGGGCCGCGCCTTCGAGCGTGAAGGAAAAGATCGCCCCCTTGCCCGCGGATCGCCCCTGCACCGACAGCCAGTTCAGCCCGTCGAGCCGGTCGCGGGCGTAATCGCGCAGGCCACGCTCGTGGGCGGCGATATTCTCCATTCCGAGGTCCATGAGATATTCCAGCGCCACGCCCAGCCCGATCTGCTGCACGATGGCCGGCGTGCCGGCCTCGAACCGCATCGGCGGGTCGGCGTAATCCACATGGTCGCGATGCACATCGCGGATCATGTCGCCGCCGGCCATGAAGGGGCGCATCCCGGCCTGATGCTCGGCCTTTATGAAGATCGCGCCAGAGCCGCTGGGGCCATAAAGCTTGTGGCCGGTGATGGCGTAGAAATCGCAGCCGATCTCGGCCATGTTCACGGGCATGTGGACCGCGGCCTGACTGCCGTCCACCAGCACCGGAACGCCGCGGGCGCGCGCGCCCTCGCAGATGGCCTTCACATCGACGACCGTGCCCAGCACATTCGACATATGGGTGACCGCCACCAGCTTCGTGCGCGGCCCGATGGCATCCAGCACCGCCTGAGGGTCCAGATCGCCATTGGCATCCACATCGACCCATTTCAGCACCACGCCCTGCCGTTCGCGCAGCAGATGCCACGGCACGATATTGGCGTGATGCTCCATGATCGACAGCACGATCTCGTCCCCGGCCTGCAGCCGCGGCATGGCCCATGAATGGGCGACCAGATTGATCCCCTGCGTGGTGCCCGAGGTAAAGACGATCTCTTCCTCCGACGGCGCGCCCAGAAACCGAGCGATGATACCGCGTGTGCCCTCGTAGCGTTCGGTCGAGATGTTGGACAGCGTGTGCAGGCCGCGATGCACATTGGCATATTCCTGCGCATAGCCGCGCACCACCGCGTCGATCACCACCTGCGGCTTCTGCGCCGAGGCGCCATTGTCCAGATAGACCAGCGGCTTGCCGTTGATCTCGCGCGACAGGATGGGGAAATCGCGGCGCACCGCGTCGACATCGAACATAGGATCACATCATCATCTGCGGGGACAGGCCGAGGATGTTGAGGATGATCACCAGCACGACCGCCAGACCGAAAGCCGACATGATGATCGCCGCAAAAACCTTGCCCAGCGATTCGAAGCCGTGCAGCACGGCCACGAAATTCGTCAAAAGCCACAGGAACAGAACGATCGACAGCACGCCGATCAGCACCGACACCGGCGGCAGGATCAACAGCGCCACCACCTGCAGCGCCTGCGCCGCGACCATGACGCCCTGCAGCCACGCCACCAGCAGCACTGCATCGGCCAGATTGCCCTGCCCGCCCATGGCCCGGCCGATCACATGCATCCCGAAAATCGTCAGCCCCAGCGCCACGGCCTGAATCATGCTGGCCTGAACCGGGCCGGCCGCCCCGCCACCGTCCGGCGCCATGATGAAGGCCGCGGCCTGCGACAGGATCGCGCTGAGCAGAATGACGAGCGCCAGCGCCTCCCACCGGGTCTGCATCGGCAGCGCGGCGCGCAGCACCAGCCGCGCCGCATCCTGCGGCGAGGCGATGGTTTCACGGATAAGGCCGAGAAGGGCGGAAAAGGATGTGTCCATTACAGCCATTTACGCGCTCCCGCCGGCAGGCTCAAGCATCGCGATGCGCGTCATGATCGCCCAGATCACGAGGAAAGCCGCAAGCATCGCGACACCCGCCACATGGGTCAGGGCCACCGGTCCGAGAAACCCGGTCAGCGCACCGTAAAGCAGCCACATCGGGCTCGCCGCCAGCAGCGACCAGAACAGCGCGATGCGCAGCGCCAGCCCGCGCCCGGGGCGCCCCAGCGCCCGCGCCGCCAGTTGCACCAGCCCGGCCAGCCCGTAAAACAGCAGCGGCGCGATGAAGAGCCACGCCATGAGCGCCCCCCAGATCAGCGCCTGAAACGGCACGCTGTCATCGTAATGGGCCTGCCGCGACAGCCGCGGCCATTGCGCCACGAAAATCAGCAGGCAGGCCCCTGCCAGATAGGCCAGCGCGCGCTCCTCGCCCGGGCCGCGGGCGAGGATGGAGCGCATGACAGCGCCCGGCGCCACATAGCTGCGCAGAATATCGCTCGTCACCGCCATCGGGCGCGTCAGTCCCCCCGGTGCCGTTCCAGCCAGCCCCAGAGCCGGTCGCGCAGGTCGTCCGACAGCGCGCTGTCCTCGATCTCGTCCAGCGCCTCGGCCAGAAAGGCAAGGATCAGCAGGCGCTGCGCCTCATCCCGCGGCAGGCCGCGGGCGCGCAGATAAAACAGCATGTCCTGATCGATCGCCCCCGAGGTGGAGCCGTGGCTGCACTTCACATCGTCGGCATAGATCTCCAGCTCCGGCTTGGCGAGGAATTGCGCGTCGTC
>SKUV01000037.1 GCA_007129775.1 Paracoccaceae bacterium
CTGCCCTTCGCGCAATCGGATCTCAGGATCAACGGCTGGGCCATCGAAAGCCGCCTTTACGCCGAAGACCCTTATCGCAATTTCCTGCCCTCGATCGGTCGGCTGAGCCGCTATCGCCCACCTGCCGAGGTGGTCGAGGCGCAGCGCGCCGTGCGCAACGACACCGGCGTGTTCGAGGGCGGCGAGATCAGCATGTATTATGACCCGATGATCGCCAAGCTCTGCACATGGGCGCCCACGCGCGACGCGGCGATCGAGGAAATGCGCCTGGCGCTGGATGAGTTCGAGCTTGAGGGGATCGGCCACAACCTGCCGTTCCTGTCGGCGGTGATGGATCACCCGCGCTTTGCCTCGGGCAATATCACCACCGCCTTCATCGCCGAGGAATACCCCGAAGGATTTGCGGGCGCGACACTGCCCGAGGAATTGCTGCGCCGCGTGGCCGCCTGCGCCTGTGCGATGAACCGCGTGGCCGAAATCCGCCGTGCGCGGGTATCGGGGCGCATGGACAACCACGAACGCGTGGTGGGCGCCGATTGGGTGATCCGTCTGCAGGGGCAGGAATTTGCCGTCACCATCGATGCCGACCGCGAGGGCGCAACGGTGCGGCTGAACGGGTCAGCTTATCGCATCACCTCGGACTGGAAACCGGGGCAGCCGCTGGCGCGGCTGATGGTGGATGGCACGCCGCTGGTGATCAAGGTCGCGCGCTTCCCCGGGGGCTATCGTCTGCGGTTGCGCGGGGCCGATCTGCGCGCGCAGGTGTTTTCCCCGCGCATGGCGGAACTGGCCGCGCTGATGCCGGAAAAACTCCCGCCCGATACCTCGAAACTGTTGCTGTGCCCCATGCCCGGGCTGGTGGTCAGCCTGGCCGTGGCCGAAGGCGACGAGGTCTACGAAGGTCAGGCGCTTTGCACGGTCGAGGCGATGAAGATGGAAAACATCCTGCGCGCCGAACGCAAGGGGCGCGTGGCCAGGGTCAATGCGTTGGCCGGTGCCTCGCTGGCGGTGGATGATGTGATCATGGAGTTCGAATGACCCAGCCGGGCGCGCTGACCTTTGTGACGGTAGCGCATGCAGGGGAACTGCCCCTGCTGGCGTTGCAGGCCCGGTCGCTTGCCCGGAACATGCGTGCGCAGGATGTCCGCGCCATCCATGTCTATGTCAATGATCGCAACGAGGCCGAGGTCAGGGACCGGGTGCGCGCCATGGCGCCCGAATATGGGCCCTTGGCCGACCGCCTTTGCGTCATGGGCGCCGCCGATGCCTTTGGCGGGGCCGCTCCGCCCGCCAACCCGCGTGGCTGGCTGTATCGTGTGGTGGCGCGCTATCCGCGTTTGCAGCTGATCAATCGGGGCGGCTGGAACGGCAATGACGGCTGGAGGGTGCAGCAGGCGTTCAAACTGGCCGCCGCGCGACAGGTCCAGTCGCCCTTCACGGTATTTCTGGATACCAAGAACATTTTCATCCGGCCCGTCGCTCTGAATGACTTTGTTGCGCCCGATGGCCGCGCACGCACCCGTTTCTCGGCCACCTCGGAAATGGCGCTTCGCTGGCTGCGGGCATCGTGTCGCGCACTGGATCTGCCCGCCCGTGCGGTGCCGCCCGAAGCGACCACCTTCATTACCCCGTTTTCTGTGGAAACCAGGATCCTGCGCGCGGTGCTCGAGGCGGTGGAACGGCGCAACGGTCCGGTTGAAGCCTTTTTTGCCTTTCGTCTGAACAATGCCACCGAATTCATGCTGATCAATGCGCATTGCAACGCCAGAATGGGTGGGGTGCGGCGTGTCTTTGCCGACGGGATCGTCCCGTCCTTCACCGTATGGGGTGATCCGGCGCTGCTGACCTCGGTGCTGGACGAGGCCGCCGAGGGCGGCGCGAAATGTCTGGGACTGCACCGCCAGGCATTGCCACGGCTGGAGCCCCGTCACCACGAAATCGTTTCGCGCCTGCTTATCGACGGCGGCATCATCGCGTCGCCCGATGATCTGGACCTTCTGGTCGCCGCCATGCAATCCGGGACTGCCCGCCGTGCGGCCTGATCCCGTGTTTGCGTCCGTCCTGCCAAGGCCAATGCGCCGTTACTGCCGACCGGAGACCCGCCCATGACGACCCGCAGCCCCTTGCGCCTGTTCCTGGTCTATCTGTCCAGCTTCGCCATCGCGCTGGCGGTGGCCTGGATCATCCTGCTCCAGCTGATCGGCAGCGTGCAGGAGGGGCAGTGGGTCCTGCTGCTGCTGCCACCATTGGGGGGGATGGCGGTGTTTCACGGGTTGTTTCCGTTGCTCAGCCGCATTCGCCTGGGGCTCGAATTCCTGGCCGTGGGCGGCGCGCTGGTCTATGGTCTGGGCGCGGTGCTGGGGGGGCTGGTCTGGGTGGGCCTGATCATGCCCACCGCCGCCATTCTGTTCTGGCTGATCGGGGTTTTCGGTCCGGGCTGGTGGATCCTGTCCGGGTGGGCCGAACGCATCGGGTATTACGAATGACCCGCTGCGTCACTTTGGACATTGTTGGTGCCCACATTGTCTGGGGCACCGAGAGCTTCCTTCATGGTGCTGCATCGGCGGCGGCTGCCTTGCGATCCTATCGCCCCGCCGGGTTGCGCTCGAGCATTTCCTGCCGCCGCAGCGGAAAGCGGTCAATGACGGCCATCAGCTCGCGCCCGCTGCGTGGCGCGGGGCGGCGGGCCTTGACCTCGCCATCCTTGTCGATGATGGCGATCATGAAACCGCGCGCGCGCATCACCTGCCGCAGCGCGCTGTTGTCTTCGGGGTGGGCGTCAAAGATCACCACAAGGTCACGATCGACAAATTCATCGGCGCGGTCGCGCAGCGACGCAAGCTGCCGTTCGAACGCGGGATCATTGGGCGTGTC
>SKUV01000241.1 GCA_007129775.1 Paracoccaceae bacterium
AGCATCCAGTTGGCGAAACGCTCGCGCAGCTCGTCGCCGTAATCGACCCAGAAATCGTTATCCAGGATGATCGGCGCAAAGTAGTTCTCGGGCGCCGTCGGCATGTGCGGGGCCATGTCGATGCCCAGATCGGCATGCTGACCCACCAGCGCGGCCGAGGACGCGCGCGCCGGGCCGTAGCTGATGAACTTGGCCTGATCGGCCAGACGCTGGGTGTCGGTGGCGAAATACAGGTATTCCATCACCGCATCGACATTCGGCCCATCAGCGGGAACGACCCAGCCATCCCACTCCACGACCTGGCCGTCCCAGATGATTTCGGCTTCCATGCCTTCGACCTCGATGGCATCGAACATCCGGCCGTTGTAGCCGGTGGCGAACACGACCTCGCCGTCGGCCAGAAGCTGCGGCGCCTGCGCACCTTCGGTCCAGAAGATGATGTGATCCTTGATCGTGTCGAGCTTGGCGAAGGCACGGTCCACACCTTCCGGCGTGCTCAGCAAGTCATAGATGTCGTCCGGGTCCACGCCATCGGCATAGAGCGCCCATTCGAGGTTGGTGCCCGGGCGGTCCTGCAGCGCGCGGCGGCCGGGGAAGTTCTCCACGTCGAACAGATCGGCGATGTTCTCCGGCTGGTTGTCCTCGGGGAAGGCCCCGGGGCGGAAGGTCAGCACCGTCGAATACACGATCTGCGGGATGAAGCAGTCACCATCGAGCGAGCCGGGCAGGAAATCCTCGGAGGCGGGCGTGCCGTCCGGCGCGGGGGCCAGCATCGCATCCACGTCGATTTCCATGATGATGCCTTCGTCGCAGGCAAGCTGCGCGTCCGACGGCAGCATGTCCACCAGATCCCAGGTCACGTTGCCGGCCTGGGACTGCGCGCGCAGGCCCGCCAGCGCATTCGCCGAACCGTCATCATTGATGATGGTGACATGCGGGTTCATTTCCATCCACGGCTCGTGATAGGCGCGGACCTGGCTCTCGGTGTAAGCACCGCCCCAAGACACGATCGTGAGGCTCACGGGATCCTGTGCCTGTGCGGCCGACATGGCGAGAAGGCTCGCAGCCCCGCCCGCCCCGATCAACTTCAGCATACGCTTGTGCATATGTAGCTCTCCTTTGTAGCTCCTTGCTTTGGTTGCTTTCGCGGTGGTCTTCGTCGCCACCGCCTTTGCGAGGCCGCGGGTTGCGGCCCCACACATTCCGGCCGCCCGACCTCAGGACGGGTCGAGCGCCCGGCAATCCTCGGACGACCAGCCCAGATGCAGCCGCTCGCCCGGCTTCATCCGCCGTTCGCCGCTGTCGTTGGGCACCTTGACGATAAACTCGTCATTGCCGCAGAGGTTCACGCGGACACGAATGTGGTCGCCCAGATAGATCAGTTCCTCCACCTGGCCTTCGAAGACATTGTCATAGCGCCCCGGTTCGGCGCCCACATGCACCCGCTCGGGCCGCAGCGACAGCGTCGTGCGCGCGTTCTCGCCCTCCACATTCACCCGCAGCGCCGTCACCTGCGAGCCATCGTCGAGCGTGACCTTGCAGGTATCGCCCTCGATCGACGTAACCTTGCCGCGCAAGGTATTGTTTTCACCTATAAATGCCGCAACGAAGGCGTTTTCGGGCCGCTCGTAGAGACTGTCGGGCGGGGCAAGCTGCTGGATGCGCCCGTCATCAAACACCGCCACCTTGTCCGACATGGTCAGCGCCTCGGACTGGTCGTGGGTGACGTAGACCACCGTGACCCCGAGGCTTTCGTGGATATGCTTGATCTCGTATTGCATCCGCTCGCGCAGGTTCTTGTCGAGCGCGCCGAGCGGCTCGTCCATCAGCACAAGCTCCGGCTCGAACACCAGCGCGCGCGCCAGCGCGATCCGCTGTTGCTGGCCCCCCGACAGTTGCGCCGGCCGGCGGCCCGCGAAATCGCCCATCTGCACCATGTCGAGCGCGCGCATCACCTTCTTCTCGCGCTCCGACTTGCCCATCCCGCGGACTTCCAGCGGAAAGGACAGGTTCTCGCCCACCGTCATGTGCGGGAATAGCGCGTAGTTCTGAAACACCATGCCGATCCCGCGCTTGTGCGGCGGTATGTTGTTGATCGGCTTGCCGCCCAGCAGGATGTCGCCGAAGGTTGCGGTCTCGAACCCGGCCAGCATCATCAGGCAGGTGGTCTTGCCCGAACCCGAGGGGCCGAGCATCGTCATGAACTCCCCCTTGGCGATGTCGAGGTTGAGGTCCTTCACGACGAGCGTTTCGCCGTCATAGCTTTTCTGGACGCGGTCGAACTTTACGAAATCAGTATCGAGGCTGTTGCCTTGCACCGCAGTCTCCCTGTTTTTTTTCCGGCAGCTTCGGCTGCGCTCTGGTCTGCAAGGGTAACCCGAGTCCCCCCGCTGGATGCAATACTAATGTCGTAATCTGGCAATCCAAGTCCAAAAACGACACATACGCCCGAAAGCGCGGCGCAAGACAGTCGTTTTCCCTTTGTCGGAAAGCGTTTCGGGATTTTGACCTCGGATCAGGGACGTGGCCGGCCCGGCTGCGGGGCCACGGGCACGACCGGCCGGCGCACCGCGCGCGCACGTCAGAGCGCCGGAGCGCCCGGCGGTCCCTGATCGGTAAGGGGGGGAAAGGGGAAGTCTGGTGCGGTCGAGAAGACTCGAACTTCCACTCCGGTTAAGGAACAGCGACCTCAACGCTGCGCGTCTACCAATTCCGCCACGACCGCACGCGACTTCACAGGCGGGGTCATATCGCCAAGCCCGGGGGTTGTGAAGGGGGAATCTTGCTCCGCCGGCTCACGAAGACGCGCAGGCTGCGCAAGGGCAAGCGCTGCGGCCGGATGCGGCCCGGCAACCCGCCGGAACGCGGCGCA
>SKUV01000331.1 GCA_007129775.1 Paracoccaceae bacterium
CCCGGGCGCGGCCTTTTTCGTTCCGGCAGGTCCGCGGCCCCGATCGCCTGCGCAACGAAAAGGGGCCGGCGTTTCCGCCGGCCCCCGTTGCATGTCGTGCGTTGCCGCCCGGCCTGCCTATTCCTGTTGGCCGAGGAACATCAGCAGGAACTGGAACATGTTCAGAAAGCTGATGTAGAGCATCAGCGCGCCATCGATGGCGGCCTTGTCCAGATACTCCTGATCGCCCGCCATGGCATGGGCCACATAGTCGTTCTTGATCTGCTGGGTGTAGAAGGCCGTCAGACCGGCGAAGATCAGGATGCCAATGGACGAGATCGCGAACATCATGGCCGGGCTGGCCATGAAGATGTTGATCACCATCGCCACGATCAGGCCGATCACGCCCATGATCAGGAAGGTCCCCCAGCCCGACAGATCCTTCTGCGTGGTGTAGCCCCAGAGGCTGAGACCGGCGAAGGCGATCGCCGTCACGAGGAAGGTCTGGGTGATCGAGTAGGAGGTGAACACCAGAAAGATCGAGCTGAGCGAGACACCGATCGCCGTGGCGAAGATGAAAAAGCCCAGTTGCACGCCCGCAGCCGACGCCCGGCGCATCAGCGCGCCCCAGCCGAAGAGCACGAAGGCGAGCGGGGCGAACATGATCACCCAGCGCAGCGGCGTGGTATAGAGCACGGCGCCGAGCCCGGTCAGGAACTGGCCGTCGCGGAACGCCAGCGCCTGCCCTTCCGCGGTCATCGCGGCAGCGGCCGGGTCGGACGTGGTCGAAAGCCCTGCGATGGCCCAGGCCGCGAGGGCGGTGATCAGCATCCCCGCCGACATCGTGCCGTAGACCTTGTTCATATGCGCGCGCAGGCCCGCATCGATACGCGCGCCGGCGGCGCCCGTCTGCGCCTGACGCACCGTTTCATATTGTGCCATTCATCCCTCCGTATGCAAAATCCGTCGCGATGCCCGGTGGCCATCGCGTTGTCCGTAATATCGTCTCAAGATGTGGCTTTTTCAAGGAATACCGGGTAGGGCGGCCCGTGTGCAGGTCACCACACCGTTATTGTGCGATGATTGCGCGTCATCGCGCCGCAGCGGCGATACCTTGCCGGGCCGCCGGCGCTAGCGTTGCGCGCTGATCAGCACGTTGCCGGCCGAATCGGTCAGGTGCAGCCTCCCGTCGTCGGACAGGGTGAAGCCCGCCACCTGCGGCATCTGTTTGATGAATTCCGCCTCCAGATCCATCCGTGCGGGATCGCAGGCCCGCCGCGTCATCGCCACGCCGGCGACGGCAAGCCCGCGGTCGCGCAGCACCAGCCCGCCGGAATACCGGTTGCAGCCCGATGCGCCGCTGATCCGTCCGGGGCCGAACAGGATCGTGAGGCCCTGCTCGGGCGCGATCTCGATCCCGCCGGCGTATTGAACGATCCATTCCCCGCCCGACAGAAGCGCCATCGGGTCGCCGCCGCAGCCTTCCGACATCTGCCCGCCCTCTTCCACGCTGACGCTGACCGGGCGCGGCAGCGGGCCTGCGCCGGTGCAGATGCGGTCGCGCAGCAGCACGCGCAGATCGGCTTCGGGCAGATCGTAGCGCAGGCCCGCCACCTCGCCTGCATCGCCCTCCAGCACCACGGCGACGGGGGTGATCGCGGTGATTTCGGGCTCGCCCGGATCGGGCTGGAAGATGAGCGTCTCGCGGTCGATGCGCAGCGACCATGTGGTATCGACGCCGCGGGCTTCGATCGGCAGGAACTCGGGGCCGGTGCTGGGCAGACATTCCGGCAGTTCGCGGCCCCGCAGGCTGAGAAGGGCGGTATTGCCGTCCAGCAGGATGTAGGTTTGCGGGACGCTTTCGCTCATGAACAGCGTTCCGGACCCCGCGGGCGCGGGGATCAGATCGAAGACCTCGCGCCCGAGGCGCAGGCGGGCGTTCTGGTCGATGAAGCCAAGCTCCACCTCGGTGCGGCCGCAGCGCAGCCGTGTCGAAAAGCCGAGCGCCACGTAGGGTTCCAGCAGAAGCGGGGAAAGCTGGATATCTTCGGAGCCCGCCGGGATATCCTGCGACGGCGACACCCGGAGCGGCTTGCCATCCGCAAAGACCCCGGCCTGAAGCTGAAGCGTCCCTTCCGGCGCATACGGCAGGCTGAAGTCGAATGGCACCTGACGGCCGGCTGTATCGAAGCGCTCTTCGGTGATGATGTCGCCCATCGCGTTTCGCAACACGATCATCACCTGCGCGTCTTCGGGCAGCGCGGCCCGGTCACGATAGGTCAGGCTGCCCGAGATCTCGCGCGCCTGCGCCGTTTGCGGCATTAGCAGCCCCGCCAGACAAAGCGCCATCACGCAGGCCGCGAGGGTGCGGACTGGCCGCACCGGGCGCACGAGCGGTCGCTGCGTCATCGGGCACTCCTCATCATCGGTCATGCAGAGCATAGGGCCCTGACGGCATGGTTGCATCGAAGAAATGCCGCTGTCGAGCGTGCTTTCACATCATCTTGAGAAATCCCCGCCGCAGCGGACCGCCAACTTCCGGCTTGAGCGCGGCGTCCGTGCCTTCTAGACACATGGGGTGTGCGGACGTGGCGAAACCGGTAGACGCAGCAGACTTTGACGATTGGAGTGCCCGGGGGGAAACTCCCGGTGCAGAACCGCTCAAATTCGGGGAAAGCTCTGGGCCGGCGGCCCGTGCCAATCCCGAGCCAAGCCCGCGCATGCCCCCGGGCGTTGCGGGAAGGTGTAGAGACTAGACGGGCGGCACCTACAGCGGATCGCTCCGCCATGGTGAAGGGATAGTCCAGACCACGAACGCGGCGGCTTTCGGACTACTCCGAAGCCGTGGCGGCGGCGAAAGCCGAAGTGGTACGAAAATCTGCTTCCC
>SKUV01000332.1 GCA_007129775.1 Paracoccaceae bacterium
AGGGCGGCGTGCCGGGCGAGACGGTCCATGCCACCATCGCCGCGGTCGACCTGGGCATCCTCAACATGACCGGCTTTGCTCCGCCCGATCCCGAGGGCCATTATTTCGGCCAGCGCAAGCTGGGCGTGGGGCTGCGCGATATCTATGGCCGGTTGATCGACGGCAGCCGGGGCGGCATGGGCACGATCCGCTCGGGCGGCGATGCCGCGCGGCTCGGCCGGCTCGACGCGCCGCCCCCGACCGAGGAACTGGTGGCCTATTTCTCGGGCCCGCTCACCGTGGATGCGGACGGGCTTGCGCGCACCAGCTTCGATCTTCCGGCCTTCGACGGCACCGTGCGGCTGATGGCCGTGGTCTGGTCCGACAGCGCCGTGGGGCAGGCCAGCCGCGATGTGCTGGTGCGCGACCCGGTGGTGGTGAGCGCGAGCCTGCCGCGTTTCCTCTCGCCCGGCGATGACAGCCGCCTGCTGCTGGAAATCACCCATGCCAAGGGGCCGGGCGGGCGTATGGGGCTGGATGTGGCCGCGAGCGGCGAGGTCGGCCTCGGGCAGGTGCCCTCGGGCTTCGATCTGGCCGAGGGCGGGCGCGCGGTCTTCGCGGTGCCGCTGGAGGCGCTGGCGCCCGGGCTGGCCGAGATCACGGTGTCGCTGGCCACACCCGACGGCCGGACGCTGGCGCGCAGCCTCAAGCTGCCGGTGCAGGTCAACGATCCCGAGATTGCGCGCATGTCGCGCTTCGATCTGGACGCAGGGACAAGCTTTACCTTCGATGCGGCGGTATTTGACGGGCTCCATCCGGGGACCGGCACGGCGACGCTGGCGGCGGGGCCGCTGGCGCGGTTCGACACCGCGGGCCTCCTGCGGATGCTCGACCGCTATCCCTATGGCTGCGCCGAACAGGTGGCCTCGGCGGCGATGCCGCTTCTGTATCTGGGCGAGGTGGCCGAGGCGATGGGGCTGGGCCATGCCGATGACCTGCGCGCCCGGGTCGACGGGGCGATCACCGACGTTCTGGCGCGTCAGGGGCCGGGGGGCGGGTTCGGCCTGTGGTTTCCGTCGTCGGGCGATCTGTGGCTGGATGCCTTCATCACCGATTTCCTGAGCCGTGCGCGCGCGCGCGGCCATGCGGTGCCCGAGTCGGCCTTTCGCATGGCGCTCGACAATCTGCGCAACAACATGAATTTTGCGCCCGATTTCACCTCGGGCGGGGCGCCCTATGCCTATGCTCTGATGGTGCTGGCGCGCGAGGGCGCGGCGGCTGTGGGCGATCTGCGCTACTATGCCGATACGCGGATGCAGGCCTTCGACACGCCGCTTGCGGCGGGCCAGCTCGGGGCGGCGCTGGCGCTTTACGGCGATCAGACCCGGGCCGACGCCATGTTCGCCCATGGCGCCAGGCTGATGCGCCAGCTAGGCGCCGAGGGCCGGGTCTGGCGCGCCGATTACGGCACGCCGATGCGTGACGCCGCGGGGCTGATGACGCTGGCGCTGGAGGCCGGCAGCACCGCGGTGGACATGACCGCGCTCGACGCGCTGATCACCCGGGGCCTGCAGAACCGCCTCTCCACGCAGGAGGCGACATGGACGCTGCTGGCGGCCCATGCCCTGATCGACCGTCCCGGGGTGGAGGGCTTCACCATCGACGGCGCGCCGGTGGCCGGGCCGATGGCGCGGCTCTTCGACGCCCAGACCATGGGCGGCGCGACCGTCGAGATCCGCAACGACTCGGAGCGGACGCAGACCGTGACGCTCAGCACCTTCGGCGTGCCCGATCAGCCCGAGCCGGCCACCGGCAACGGCTATCGGATCACCCGCAGCCACTACACTCTCGAAGGCGAGCCGGTGGAATTGCGCGATGTTCCGGTGGGCACCCGGCTGGTGACGGTGCTGGAGGTCATGCCGTTCGCCGAGGAAACCGCGCGGCTGATCGTGGATGACCCGCTCCCTGCCGGCTTCGAGATCGAAAACCCGAACCTTCTGCGCGGCGGCGATCTGAGCGGGCTCGACTTTCTGCAACTCAACGACTGGGCGGAACATGCCGAGTTCCGGCAGGACCGGTTCCTCGCCGCGGTGGACTGGGGCGGGACGAACACGCTGCGGCTGGGCTACATGGTGCGCGCGACCACCCCGGGCAGCTATCATCACCCGGCCGCCAGCGTGGAGGACATGTATCGCCCGATCTACCGTGCGCGCAGCGATGCGGGCCGGCTGACGGTGGTCGATTGATCCATGGCCGCGCGCCGCGCCCTGATCGTGCTCGCGCTGGCGCTGCTTCTGGCGGGGCTGGGCGCGCTCGGGCGGCAGGGGTTTCTCGACTGGGTTGATGCCACCGACCTGCCGCCGCTGATCACCGAAACCTCGGTGGAGGTGCTGGCGCGCGACGGCACGCTGCTGCGCGCCTATACGGTGGCCGACGGCCGCTGGCGGCTGGGTGTCAGCACCGATGCGGTCGACCCGCGCTATATCGAGATGCTGATCGCCTATGAGGACCGGCGCTTTTTCGACCATGCCGGGGTTGACCCGCGCGCGCTGGCGCGCGCCGGGCTGCAGGCGCTGCGGGCGGGCGGCGTCGTCTCGGGCGGCTCTACCCTGACGATGCAGGTCGCCCGGCTGATCGAAGAGGGCACCACCGGCCAGTGGCAGGGCAAGCTGCGCCAGATGCGCGTGGCGCTGGCGCTGGAACGGCGGCTGAGCAAGCAGCAGATCCTCGCGCTCTATCTGCATCATGCGCCGTTCGGCGGCAATCTGGAGGGGGTGCGGGCGGCCTCTTTCGCGTGGCTGGGCAAGGAGCCGCGGCGCCTGACCCCGGCCGAGGCCGCGCTGCTGGTGGCGCTGCCGCAAGCGCCAGAGGCGCGCCGGCCCGA
>SKUV01000089.1 GCA_007129775.1 Paracoccaceae bacterium
AGCAGCTCCTCCACCGTGGCGGGACCGAGAATCCGCAGACGGCGAATCACGCCCCCGAGGGCGATAATGAAAACGATCGGCATCACTCTGGAAACGACTGCGGTTATCTCGGTGTACACGGTGTTAGCCTCCGGTGCTCATCATAACGAAGATGGGAGGGAGTCGCCACAGCCCGGCGCCGGGCACCTGCCGCCGGGCACTTGCCGCCGGGCACACCAAAAAGAGGGCCCGAGCCTTGCGGCGCCGGACCCCCCACATCACGCTGCCGGCGGCACCGGCAGCATCACGGAAACTTTGATCAATCGTACAGCAGCTGTGCTATATCGGGCTGATCCATGTTGCTCGCGTCGTAGAACTTCGCTCCCGTATCAACATCAAACACGGCCTCGCCGCTGGCGGCGCGGAAGGCAAGCTCAACCGCCTGGAACCCGATCTGGTAGGGATCCTGCGTGATGGAGCCGAGGAAGTACCCCTGACGGACCGCGTTCTTCTGCGCCTCACCGGCGTCAAAGCCGACTACCAGGATATCCCGGTAGGTGGAGGCGAGCTGCGCGCCGTCGTTGGTCGCCGCGAGCACTCCCACCACGGTTCCTTCGTTGGAGCAGAAGATGCCGCGGATGTTCTGGTCGCGTGCACGTCCGAGGATCGCGTTGGCCGAAGCGGTCACGTCGGTGGTACGCGGAGAAGCGGGGACCACCATATCGATGATCACGGCCGGGTTGTTACTCCGGGGGCTGTCCGCAGCGATGTAGGCGGGGTTACCCTGTACACGAATCGCAGTACGGGGAATACCGGCTTCGGACACGAGCAGTTCGATCATGCGGTCCCGGAAGCCGAAGCCGCGTCGGGTGACGGACTCGCTCGTTGCATCCTGGCCGAATACCACGATCGTTACCGGGTTCGCGGGAGTGGGGGTGCCCATCTCGGAGGCAAGTCGCTCGAACATATGCTCCGCGCCGAGCCCGGCGGCGGCGTAGTTATTGGTGGACGCGTTGGCGTAGATCGACCCTTCCGGAGCGTCCGGCACACCGGAGTCGAATCCGATGATGGGGATGTTCCGGCGAACAGCTTCCTGGAGCTGGTCCATAACGGAGTTCGTATCCAGTGCGGCCAGGGCCACCGCTGCCGGCGCTTTTGCCATGGCGTTCTGGAACATGATCACCTGTTCCTGAATGTCTGCTTCCGAGGGAGGACCCTCGAAGGTGATTTCCACGCCGAACTCCGCTGCTGCGTCGTCCGCACCGGCTTTGACCGTCTGCCAGAACTGGTGCTGCAGGCCTTTGGAGATCACGGGGATGTACATCGCCCCGGGCTCCGACTGGCCGCGCGCGAAGAGCGGCAGCGCCGTCACCATCATGACGACGATGAGAGCGACAACGATGATCGTTCGTTTTGTACCTGTCATACTTTCCTCCTCCTTATGGAGTGTTGTTATTTGCCGGAAACGAGGTTTCCGGTTGGTGCCACGCTATTGTTCGGAGTGCGTCCCGCTTCTTCTCTGCTCCTGGAAGCTGCGCTCCGATTCCTTCTCCTCCGCCAGGATACGTGCCCGTTCGGCTTTCTCCTCGGCCTTCATGGAGGTGTAGGTCTTCTTCATCTCCTGCTGCTTACGGGAGATCTCCTCGGCGATACGATGTGTCTCCTCGCTTCTGCCGGCTGCCTTCGCATCTTTGAGCTGTCGACGCAGTTCACGGATCTCCGCCAGTCGATCCTGGCGATACTGGTCGGCGGGAGTAACGATCTTTACCTCCGAAGCCTTGCGATTGCGGTACATGTCGAGCAGTACGGCACCGATTACGACGATTCCCGTAAAGAACGTCTGGTAGTGTGCCTGAAGATCCATGGCCGGAAGACCCACGGCGAGGGTGGACATGATGAAGACACCGATCAATGTGCCGAATACGGAACCCACCCCTCCCGCGAGAGAAGTACCGCCGATAACTGCACCGGCGATCGCGAAGAGCTCGAACCCCTGTCCCGCCGAGGGAAGTACGGTGGTATAAACCGCGGCATAGGCGATTCCGCCGATACCGGCACAGGCTCCGGCCACGACATAGGCCATCATCTCCCACCACCGTACGTCCACGCCGGAGAGGCGGGCCGCTTCCTTGTTGCTTCCGATCGCGTATATGTAGCGTCCCATCTTCGTCTTCTTGAGAATGATGTGGGAAACGATCACCACACCGATCAGCAGAAGCGCTCCCGTGGGTACGGTGAGTCCGTCGTCGCGGATGTACTTGAAGATGCTCTTGTACCAGCCGTCGGCGGCCGCGCGGGTAGGAAAGGTGGCGCTCTGCACGTTGGAGACGATCGATCCGACCCCCATGGAAATCATCATCGTTCCCAGGGTGACGATGAACGGAGGCATTCCAACGCGCGATACCATTATTCCGTTAAATGCTCCGAACGCTATACCTACGACGATAATGAAAACGAGAGCCGGTAACAGGGGCCATCCCCAGCTGCGGTAGGCGGTGCCGCCGATTATCGCCGCCGCCATCATAACGGTCCCCACCGAAAGATCGATGCCGCCGGTGATAATAACGAAGGTTACTCCCACCGATATGAACCCGATGTAGTACGCCGCGTCGATGATGTTCACCAGGGCGGCGTAGGAAAAGAAATTCCGGCCGAAGAGCCCGAAAAAGATGTAGAGAATGACCAGTGCCGCCGGAGCGAGCAGAAACTTGAGGCCCGTTTCCTTGAACTCTTCCCATCGGGTCTGTTCCTGTAGTGATGACATTACGCGTTTATCTCCGTCACGAGTGTTTCCTGTGTACGCATCGTGGCGTACTCCATGATCTTTTCCTGGCTTGCTTCCGAGATCGGCAGCTCTCCGGTGATACGGCCCTCACACATGACG
>SKUV01000274.1 GCA_007129775.1 Paracoccaceae bacterium
GAGACCATCGTCGAGACAACCCGCCTGTCGCGCATCCTGATCGGGCGGCTGCGCCCCGGCCATTTCCGGGGCGTGGCGACGGTGGTGACAAAGCTTTTCAACATCGTGCGCCCCGATGCCGCCTTTTTCGGCGAGAAGGATTACCAGCAACTGGCCGTGATCCGCCGGATGGTCGCGGATCTGGATATGGAGATTGCGATCCACGGCGTGCCGACCCAGCGCGAGCCCGACGGTCTGGCCATGTCATCGCGCAACCTGCGCCTGACGCCCGAGGATCGCGCCGCGGCGCCGGTTCTGTATGCCGCATTTACCGGGGCAGAGGCGCTGGTGCGTCAGGGCGCCACCGTGGCCCGGCTTCGCGCCCGGGTCCGCGACATCATCACCGCCGAACCGCGCGCCGATCTGCGCTCGGTCGATATCCGCGACGCGGAAACGCTGGCTCCCGTCACCGGGCGGCCGGCCAGCCCGGTCGTCATCCTGCTGGCGGTGCGGTTCGGGCAGGTCTTGCTGATCGACCAGCGCGTGATCCATCCACAAGGAGAAACTCCATGAGCGTCGAACCCGCCGCCAAGCCGGTGCGCCGGATGACCGTGCCCCAGATCGCCGCGCGCAAGGGCGGCGCGCCGATCGTGTCGCTGACCTCCTATCATGCCCATACGGCCGCGATCGTCGATCGTTATGCCGATTTCATCCTCGTGGGCGATAGCCTCGGCATGGTCATGCACGGGATGGAAAGCACCGTGGGCGTGCCGCTCGATCTGATGATCATGCATGGCCGGGCGGTGGTGCGCGGCACCAAGCGCGCGCTGATCGTGGTGGACATGCCCTTCGGCACTTACGAGGAAAGCCCCAACATGGCCTTCCGCAACGCCGCGAAGATCATGAAGGAAACCCAATGCGGCGCGGTCAAGCTGGAGGGCGGCGCGCGCATGGCGGAAACCATCCGCTTTCTGACCGAACGCGGCATTCCGGTGATGGCGCATATCGGGCTGACCCCGCAATCGAGCCACGTCATGGGCGGCTTCAAGACACAGGGCCGCGATGAGGACAGCTGGCCCCTGCACGAGGCCGATGCAAAGGCGGTGACAGAGGCCGGTGCCTTCGCCATCGTGCTGGAAGGCATGGTGGAGCCGCTGGCCGCCCGGATCACGAAACAGGTGCCGGTGCCTACCATCGGTATCGGCGCCAGTGTCGAGTGCGACGGGCAGATCCTCGTGCTTGAGGACATGCTGGGCCTGAACCCGCGGCCGCCGAAATTCGTCAAGGTCTATGGCGCGCTGGGCGAGATGATCGAGGACTCCGTGCGCCGCTATGCCGAGGATGTGCAGTCCCGCGCTTTCCCGACCGAGGTACAGGTCTATCGCTGAGGGGCGCGCCGCCTCTCCCGACAGACACCTCTTGCCCGCCCCGGGCGCCTTGCGTGCGATTGTCGGCCGCGCGCCCGTGGTCTATCCTTGACGGCGGAACGCGGCGAGAGGCGGCAGCGGACCCGCGACAAGGGCAGGCAGGGCAGGCATGACGGCGCTCCGGAAATACCAGCGGCTGGAATGCTTTGGCGTCTGGCGCGCCGAGGCCGAGGGCCAGCGCCGTGACGTGGCGGTGTCTTTCGGAGAAGCCTCGCTGATCCTGTCGGACCCGCGCAGCAACGTGCCGCTGGCCCATTGGTCCCTGCCGGCGGTGTTGCGGGTGAACCCCGGCACCACACCCGCGCTCTACGCCCCCGACGGCGACAGCGACGAGATCCTCGAGCTTGATGATGGTGACATGATCGACGCGCTCGACACCGTGCAGCGGGTGTTGGCTCGAAGCCGGCGCGGGGGAGCGCGGATGCGGCTGGCGGTGCTGGGCGGCAGCGTGATCGCACTTCTGGCGGTGTCCGTCTTCTGGTTGCCCGACGCGCTGCTGCACCATACCGCGAGCGTGGTTCCGCTGGCCAAACGCGCCGAGATCGGCGCCGCGATCCTCGCCGAACTGGAAGCCTCGGGCCTCGCCACGCCGTGCCGGGCGCCACTGGGCCTGCGGGCGTTGACGCGGCTGCAGGAGCGTCTCGCCACGCCCCCGGGCCTGCGGGTGGCGGTGATGTCGGGCGCGGCGGTGCCCGATGCGCGGCTGCTTCCGGGGCGGATCGTGGTTCTGGGGGATGGCATGATTGCGGCCCACGACACGCCCGAGGTCGCCGCCGGCCATATCCTCGCCGAAACCCTGCGCAACACCCGCGATGACCCGCTGCTGCCGGCGTTGCGTCACGCCGGCCTCGCCGCGACATTCCGGCTGCTGACCACGGGCGAGATGGCGGCCGCGGACCTGCGCGGCTATGGAGCGCGGCTCATGGCCAGCCCGCAGGCTGCGCTCGACGAGGCCGCGCTGCTGGCCCGTTTCGCCGAAACCGGCATTCGCAGCACGCCCTATGCCTTTGCGCTCGACCCCAGCGGCGAAGCCACGCTCGGTTTGATCGAGGCCGACCCGTTCCGCGCTTCGCCGCCCCCGCGCCCGGTGTTGGGTGATGGCGACTGGATCAGCCTGCAGGGCATCTGCACCGACTAAAGCCGCCAGGCCCGATCGCCGGCCCGCGTGACGGGCTCAGCGCAGTGTGGCGTTGCGGTAGCCTGCCGCGCGGGCCGCGCCGAGCGCCTGTTCGGCCTGCCCGGAGGTGGCGAAAGGCCCTGCCATCACCACCTGATGCGACCGGCCCTGCCGGTTGAAATGCCCCAGCCGCACGGGATAACCCATGCGCCGGACCTGATCCATCACGCCGCGCGCCTGTCCCTCGTCTGCAAAGACCGCGACCTGCACATAATGACCGCCATCCGCCGGGGCCGAAACCGGGCGCTGATCGGGCGCGGGCGC
>SKUV01000384.1 GCA_007129775.1 Paracoccaceae bacterium
CGTGCCCGCGATCGTGATCGAGATCCCGGCCTTCCGGCAGGCCGTCGCCGAGGCCGCGGCCGAAAGCGAGGCAATCAGCGCCTTCTACCGCGACCGCGATTACGCCCCGCTCTGGACCGGGCCGGATGACGGGCCGCGCAGGCTCGCCTTTTTCTCGGCGCTGGCGCGGGCGGGCGATCACGGCCTGCCGGTGCAGCGCTACGATGCCGGGGGCCTGCGCGCCACCCTTGCAGGGGTGCAGACCGAACGCGACCGCGGCTTTGCCGAAGTCGAGATGACGCGGGCCTTCCTGCGATACGCCCGTGACGCGTCGAGCGGCGTGGTGGAGCCGTCGCGAATCAATGACGATTTCTTCAAGCGCAGCCTGCCGCGCCCCGATGCGCGCGAAACCCTCGACGGCTTCGCCGAGGCGCCGCCGGCGGCCTTTCTGCGCCACCTGCTGCCGCGGGCGCCGGAATACGCGCGGCTGCTGCGCGCGCGCCACCAGATCGAGGCGCAGATCGAACGGGGCGGCTGGGGCCCGCGCGTCAGTGCCACGAGCCTCGCGCCCGGCGATACCGGCGATCAGGTCGTGGCGCTGCGCAACCGTCTGATCGCCATGGGCTATCTGGAGCGCAGTGCCACCGCCACCTATGACATGGCGATCCAGAGCGCAGTGCAGCGGTTCCAGATCAACCACGGGCTGGCCGCCGATGGCGTCGCCGGGCGGGCCACGATGGCCGCGCTCAACGTGCCGGCGCAGGACCGGCTGCGCAGCATCATCGTGGCGATGGAGCGCGAGCGCTGGATGAACATCCCGCGCGGCGAGCGCCATGTCTGGGTGAACCTGACCGATTTCTCCAGCCGCATCGTCGATCATGACGAGATCACCTTCGAAACCGTCTCGATCATCGGCGAGCGCGACCCCCGGATGCAGACGCCCGAGTTTTCGGAATACATGACCTATCTGGAGATCAACCCCGACTGGACGGTGCCGCGCTCCATCGTCGGGCGGCAGTATCTGGCGGGGCTGCAGGCCAATCCCTTCGCCTACAGCCAGTTTCAGGTGATCGACGGTGCCGGCCGCGTGGTGGACCGCGCGTCGATCAACTTCGCCGCCTATACCGCGCGCACGCTGCCTTTCAACCTGCGCCAGCCGCCGGGGCCGTCGAACCCGCTGGGCAAGGTCAAGTTCATGTTCCCGAACCCCTGGGCGATCTATCTGCACGACACGCCGACGCGGAACCTGTTCAACTACGATGTACGCGCCTTCTCGAACGGGTGCATCCGGCTGCAGGATCCGGAGGAATTCGCTCATGTCCTGCTGGCGGCGCAAAGCGACGATCCGGTGGGCAAGTTCAACCGGATTCACCGCTCCGGCCAGCAGACACGGGTGTTTCTCGACGATCCGGTGCCGGTGCATCTGGTCTATCGCACGGCCTTCACCGACATCCGCGGGCAGATCAACTATCGCGCCGATATCTATGGCCGTGACGCGATGATCTTCGACGCGCTGGTCCGGGCCGGGGTGGCATTGTCGGACGTTCAGGGCTAAGGCTGGGGCCACGGGTGCGGGCCGCAGCGCCCGCACCTGCAGGAACCCCCGATGCCCAGCGATCCGACCCCGCATTCCGCCCCGCCAACAGCCCCGGCCCGCCACCGGCTGGCCGATATCGCCCGGGCGCTGGGGGCCGAGGCGGTGGGCGACACGACCATCGAGGTGACCGGCGCGGCCGAGCCGCGCAGCGCCGGGCCGGGGCATCTGGCGCTGGCGATGCAGCCCGCCTATGCCGAGGGTCTGGCCGAGGGCCATGCCCGGGCGGCGGTGCTGTGGGACGGGGCCGACTGGCGCGCTCTGGGGCTGGAGGGCGCGATCCTCGTGGCGCGGCCGCGCTATGCCATGGCGCATCTGACCCGGACGCTGGACCCGGGGCCGGCCATCGCCCCCGGCATTCACCCCAGCGCGGTGATCGACCCCTCCGCCACGATCGGCGCGGGCGCGGCCATCGGCCCCTTCGTGGTGATCGGGCCGGGCGCGCAGATCGGCCTGCGCGCGCGCATCGCCGCCCATGTCAGCATCGACGCCGACGCCGTGGTCGGGGATGACGCGCTGCTGCACGCGGGTGTGCGGATCGGGGCGCGGGTGCGCATCGGCGCGCGCTTCATCGCCCAGCCCGGCGCAGTGGTGGGGGCGGACGGCTTTTCCTTCGTCACCCCGCAGAAATCCGGCGCCGAAGAGGCGCGCGAGGCGGTGGGCCAGCGCGGCACGGTGACCGCGCAAAGCTGGGTCCGGATCCACTCGCTCGGCGCGGTCGTGATCGGCGAGGATGTGGAAATCGGCGCCAACACCACCATCGACCGGGGCACGATCCGCGACACCGAAATCGGCGCGCGCTGCAAGCTCGACAACCTCGTGCATGTCGGTCACAACGTGGTGCTGGGCCGCGACTGCCTGCTGTGCGGTCAGGTCGGCATCGCAGGCTCGGCGCGGCTCGGCGACCGCGTGGTGCTGGGCGGCCAGTGCGGGGTGAATGACAATATCTTCATCGGCGATGACGTCGTGGCCGGCGGGGCGAGCAAGATCTTCACAAAGGTGCCCGCGGGCCGCGTGATCCTCGGCAATCCGGCGGTGAAGATGGAAACCCAGATCGAGATCAACAAGGCCCTGCGCCGGCTGCCGCGCCTGATGCAGCGGCTTGATCCCCGTCGCAAAAGCGTTTCAAACTCCGATGAGACTGCGCCGGAGTAAGGCCAAAGCTGCAAGGATGACACAATGTCGGAAACCGTGCGCGACAGGGTAGTTGCGATCATCGCCGAACAGGCGGTGCTCGATCCGTCCGACGTGACCGAAGACTCGAC
>SKUV01000191.1 GCA_007129775.1 Paracoccaceae bacterium
GATCCCGCCGGCGCTGGCGAAGGCCAGAAGCGCCACGCCCGACAGCCAGGCGGCCATGCCCACCAGGAGCGCCACCAGCGCCACGGCAAGCAGCACGAAGCCCGCCCGGGGCAGCGCACGCTCGCCCAGCCCGCCCTCGCGGAACAGCGCCGCGGCGCGCACATCCTGCGCCCGGGCCAGCGGCCAGAGGGTGAAGACCAGCGCTGTCATAACGCCGTAGAACGCGGCCTCCAGCAGCGGACCGGGGTGGATGCCGAATTCCGCCGGCACCGGCAGGCGCGCCTCGATCAGCGGCGCGAACAGAAGCGGAGCGCCGGCGCCCAGCGCCAGCCCCGCCCCCACGCCCAGGGCGGTAAGCGCGCCGATCTGCAGAAAATAGGCCAGAAAGATCGTCCGCCCCTCGGCGCCCACGGTCTTGAGCGTGGCGATGACGGCGGTCTTGCCCTCCAGATATGCCCGCACCGCGGCCGAGACCCCGACGCCGCCGACCGCCAGCCCGGCAAGGCCCACCAGCACCAGAAAGGCCGCGATCCGGTCCACGAAAACCTCGATCCCCGGGGCGCCGCGGCGCGCGTCGCGCCAGCGCAGGCCGCTGTCGGGAAAGGCCGCGCGGACGGCATCGCGCAAGGCGTCCAGATCGGCGCCCGAGGGCAGCAGCAGCCTGTAGCGTGTCTCGAAAAGCGTGCCGGCGCCGAGCAGGCCGGAGCCCTCCAGCGCTTCGGTCGCGACGATGGTGCGCGGCCCGAAGCCGAAACCGCCGGTGGCGCTGTCGGGCTCTACCAGAAGGGCGGCCATCAGCACGAAATCCTGCGCCCCGAGGCGAAAGCTGTCGCCGGGCGCAAGGTCGAGCCGGTCAATCAACAGCGGGTCCATCACCGCGCCGGGCAGGCCGCCCTGCCCTGCCATGGCCTCGGCCATGGGGATGTCGGGATCGAGCCGCACGGCCCCCACCAGCGGATAGCCCGCATCCACCCCCTTGACCTGACTGAGCGAGCGTTCGGCGCTGTCGCCCTCGCCCACCACGACCATGGAGCGGAAATCGACGATTTCCGAGACGCGGGCGGCGTTGCGCTCCATCCAGTCGCGCTCGGCCCCGGTGGCGAAGCGGTAGGTCAGCCCGATCTCGGCCTGGCCGCCCAGAAGGGCCGCGCCCTCGCGCTGCAGCCCGGCCTCGATGGCGGCGCGGACCGAGCCGACGGCGGCGATGGCGCCCACGCCCAGCGCGAGGCAGGCGAGAAACACCCAGAAGCCGCGCAGCCCGCCGCGCAATTCGCGCCGGGCGATGCGGGCGGCGACGCCAAGGCTCATTCCGCAGCCCTCCGCATGTCCTCGCCGGCGATGTGGCCGTCGTCGAGCCGCACCACGCGGTCGCAGCGGGCGGCGAGATCGGGCGCATGGGTGACGAGGATCAGCGTTGCGCCGTGCCGGTCGCGCAGACCGAACAGCAAATCCATGATCGCCTGACCGTTCACCCCGTCGAGATTGCCCGTGGGTTCGTCGGCCAGAAGCACCGCCGGGCGGGGTGCGGCGGCGCGCGCCAGCGCCACGCGCTGCTGTTCGCCCCCCGACATCTGGCTGGGGTAGTGATGAAGCCGGGCGCCCAGCCCCACGGCGCGCAATTCCGCCTCGGCCCGCTCGAACGCATCCGCCGCGCCGGCCAGTTCCAGCGGGGTGGCCACGTTTTCCAGCGCGGTCATCGTGGGAATCAGGTGGAAGGACTGGAACACCACCCCCATATGTTGGCGGCGGAAGCGCGCCAGCGCGTCCTCGTTCATCGCCGTCAGGTCATGGCCGAGGGCGGTGACGCTGCCGCCGGTGGCCCGTTCCAGACCGCCCATGAGCATGAGGAGAGAAGATTTGCCCGACCCGGATGGCCCCACCAGCCCCAAGGTTTCGCCCCGCGCCACATTCAGCGTGATGCCGCGCAGGATCTCCACCGGCCCGGCATTGCCCTGCAGCGTCAGCCTTGCGTCTTGCAGCGAAAGGATGCTGTCGGTCATGAAATCTGCCCTTCTCTCGCCCCTCGGGCGGTTCGGTCGCACTGTGGGGGCATATGGGGCGATCGGGGGCATGCGCAAGCGGATATGGGCGCTGGGGGCGGCGGTGCTGCTGGCCGCGCCGGTGCAGGCGGAGACGCTGACGCTGACCGCGATGGGCGACAGCCTGACCCAGGGCTATGGCTTGCAGCAGCACGAGGGCTTCGTGCCGGTACTGCAGGAATGGCTGACCGCGCGGGGCCATGACGTGGTTGTGATCAATGCCGGCGTGTCGGGCGACACCACCGCCGGCGGTCTGTCGCGCATCGACTGGACGCTGGCCGACGCGCCGGATGCGCTGATCGTGGCGCTGGGGGGCAACGATCTGCTGCGCGGGATCGACCCGGCCGCGAGCCGTGCCAATCTGGACGGGGTGGCGAAGGCGGCGGCGGAAGCGGGCGTGCCGACGCTGATCGCCGGGCTGCCCGCGCCGGGGAATTACGGCGCCGAATTCCAGCGCGATTTCGAGACGATGTTTCGCGATGCGGCCGAGGCGCGGGGCGCGCTGCATTACCCCAATTTCCTGCAGCCGATGCAGGACAAGCAGGATGCCGGGCAATCCTTCGCCGATCTGATGCAGAACGACCGCATTCATCCCAATGCCGAGGGCGTGCGCCTGATCGTCGAGGCCATGGGCCCGGCGGTGGAGGACCTGCTCGCCCGCGCCCGCGAGGCCGGCGCCGGGGGCTGAGGGCTGGCAGCGCCCGGCCTTCGGCGCGCGGGTGGTGCCGAGTGTCGAGCGGCGGCCTTCGGGCGAAAGAGGGGGGCGGCCTTGGGGGGCATCGAGC
>SKUV01000359.1 GCA_007129775.1 Paracoccaceae bacterium
GCCTCGGGGCTGATCTCGTTGGCCGAGGGCTGCGGCGGCAGGGGCTGGCCCGCGGGGATGATCGCCCGGCGCGGGCCCGGCCCGGCGGGGCGCGCCTGATCGGCGTCGCGCGCAAAGCTCTCGGCCTCCGGCGTCACGGCCGCGGCGGTATCCGCCGGGGCAGGCTGTGCCGGAGTAGCTGCGGGCTCGACGCCGTTCACTGCCGCGGGGTCGGCGGCAGCCGGAGCTTCGGCCACTACGGCTTCGGCGACAGGTGCCGGTGCTGGCGTTGCCTCGCCGGCCTTGGCCGCGTCACTGCTGCCGCGGTTCGACAGGCCGAGACGATGCACCTTGCCGATCACCGCATTGCGCGTGACCCCGCCGAGTTCCTTGGCGATCTGGCTGGCGCTCTGGCCCTCCGCCCACATCCGCTTGAGCGTTTCCACCCGCTCGTCAGTCCAGGACATGCCGTCCCTCCGAATTGAAAAAGGCCCCGTTCCGTACCCGCCGGAGGGGGCCTTGCTGGCGTTTTCCGTCTGCGCCCTATTCTAATCACGGCAGGGCAAGATACAAGACGCCCTGCGCCCCCTTCTGGCAGGGCGTGGCAGGACAGGAGCATTGACGATGACCGACATCACCGCACCGGGTGTGCGCCGTTTCGGCAGGGTGAACTGGCTGGGGCTTTATACGCTGTGCGAACGCGAGGTCCGACGCTTCGTCAACGTATGGACCCAGACGCTCGCCGCGCCGCTGGTCACCGCGGGGCTGTTTCTGGCGGTCTTCAGCCTCGCGCTCGGCCCGGCGCGGGGCGAGGTTATGGGCGTGCCCTTCATCGAATTCATCGCTCCCGGCATCCTGATGATGACGGTGATCCAGAATTCGTTTGCCAACACATCGTCCTCGCTGGTGATCTCCAAGATACAGGGCAACATCGTCGATACGCTGATGCCGCCGCTTTCGCCGCTGGAACTTGTTCTGGGCTATGTGGTGGGCGGTATCCTGCGCGGGGTGGTGGTGGCCGCGGTGCTGCTGGTGGCGCTCTGGGCAGTGCTGGGAATCGGCGTGGAAAAGCCGCTATGGGCGGCGCTTTTCGTGTTTCTGGGCGCGGCCTTTCTCGGGGTGTTGGGGGTGATGGCGGCGATCTTTGCCGACAAGTTCGACCAGATGGCCGCGATCACCAATTTCGTCATCACGCCGCTCGCCTTCCTGTCGGGCACCTTCTACTCCATCAGTGCGCTGCCGCCGGCGATGCAGACCATCAGCCAGTTCAACCCGGTGTTCTATCTGATCGACGGGATGCGCCATGGCGCCATCGGGCAATCCGATGCCTCGCCGGTTCTGGGGGCGGTGGTGGTGACGCTGTCGACGCTCGTGGCCGGCACGCTTTGCTGGTATTGGTTCCGGATCGGCTATCGGCTCAAGCCCTGAGCGGCGCGCTTGCGCGCCCGGCCCTCTCGCCACGCCAGAAGCAGCGCCCCGGTCACCAGAATGCCGGCGCCGAGAAAGCTGATCCCGTCGGGCCGCACGCCGAAAACCCAGAAATCGTAGATCGTGGCGAAGGCCAGTACCAGATAGAAGAGCGGCGCGACAAAGCTCGCGTCAGCAAGCCGCATCGCCAGCAGAAAGAGCGATTGTCCGACGATCATCAGCACGCCGATCCCGGCCAGCGCGGCCCATTGCGCGGGCGTCGGTGCGAGCCAGACGAAGGCCGCCGCCACTGACGCGATCAGCATCCCGATGGTGTTGTTGATCAACAGGATCGGCAGCGAATCCTCCAGCCGTGTCAACTGTTTGATGAAGACGTTCTCAAGCCCCATCGCAAAGGCCGCGCCCAGCGCGAAAAAGCCTGCGACCTGCATCGCCTCGGCGCCGGGTCGCAGCAGGATCATCGCCCCCAGCAGTGCGATTGCCGCAGCCAGCCAGCGCCACGGCCCAACGCGCTCGCCCAGTAGAGGGATCGCCAGCAGCATGGTAACGACCGGGCTCAGAAAACTCAGTGCAGTGGCGTCGGACAGCGGCATGTAGGCCACCGCGGCGAACATCAGCGACACGCCGCCCCAACCCGCGAGCGTGCGCACGAAATGCAGCGGATAATGGCGCCGGGGCAGCGGCGGGCGGGCCCATGCGAAAACCGCCACAATGACGAGCCACGCAAAGAAGAAGCGCCCGAAGCTGACCTGCAGCGGATGCAGCGGCGCGCCAAGCGCCCCGGTGCCGATCGCCTTTGCCAGCAGCGATGTCGCGCCGAACAGCGACGTTGCCAGCACCATCATCAGGGCCGCGCGGCGCGGGTTTTCGGCGAGGATGACGGGCATGGAACCTCGGGTCGGGTGGTTGCCCGTCGTCGGATCAGAGCAATCACGGATATGTCGGTGTCGGGGCTGCGCTGCGCCGCGTGGATGGTGACGTGATGTCCTGATCGGCCGACCCCGTCAAGGCGGGCTTGCCCGGCGGCGCGGACGGCGCCGGATGTCGATCCGCTCTCGACTGTCGGTGCAAAGGCAGGCACGATCAGGTGGAGCACGGGGACGGCCGGTCCCCCGCGATTGCCGGCGGGCCCGTTTCGTGTGATCAACCTCGGACCAACGACGCCCGGGCACCTATCATGACGACCACGCCGCGATTCATCCATCTGCGCCTGCATACAGAGTATTCGCTGCTCGAAGGGGCGATTGCCGTCAAGAGCCTCCCGGGCCTCTGCGCCGCGGCAGGCATGCCCGCCGTGGCCGTGACCGATACCAACAACATGTTCGCTGCGCTGGAATTTTCGGTAACGGCAAGCGGCGCGGGGCTGCAGCCGATCCTCGGCTGCCAGATCGATCTGGCCCATGATCCCGCCCGGCCGGGCGAACGGCCGCGCCCGCCCGCGCCCCTAGTTCTGTTGGCGCAGAACGAGGCCGGTTATCTCAACCTGCTCAAGCTGAACTCCTGCCTCTATCTGGACAAGGGCGGTGCCCGGGCCGAGGTGAAGCTCGATGATCTCGCGGGCCATTCCGAGGGGCTGATCTGCCTGTCGGGCGGGCCGGAGGGGCCTTTGGGCCGGTTCCTGCAATCGGGCCAGCGTCCGAAGGCTGAGGCGCTGGCCGCGCGGCTGGCCGAAATCTATCCCGGCCGGCTCTATATCGAGTTGCAGCGCCACCCCGCCGAGGGCGGCGCCACGACCGAGGCCGAAAGGGCCACCGAACAAGGCCATGTGGAAATCGCCTATGGCATGGATCTGCCCCTGGTGGCGACCAATGATGTCTATTTCCCTCGGCCCGATATGTACGAGGCCCATGACGCGCTGATCTGCATTGCCGAGGGTGCCTATGTGGACCAGTCCGCCCCGCGCCGCCGTCTGACCCCGCAGCATTATTTCAAATCGCCCGAGGAAATGGCGGCGCTTTTCGCCGATCTTCCGGAAGCGGTCGAGAACACCGTCGAGATCGCCCGCCGCTGCGCATTCATGGCCGAAAAGCGCGATCCGATCCTGCCGCGCTTTGCCGAGGACGAGGTGGAGGAACTGCGGCGCCAGTCGCGCGAGGGTCTGGCGGCGCGGCTTGCGGTGACGCCGCCCTCGGCCCCGGTGGAGGCGTATGAAAAACGGCTCGATTACGAACTCGGCGTGATCGAGGGGATGGGCTTTCCCGGCTACTTCCTGATCGTTGCCGATTTCATCAAATGGGCCAAGACACAGGATATCCCGGTGGGGCCGGGGCGGGGCTCGGGCGCGGGCAGCCTCGTGGCATGGGCGCTGACGATCACCGATCTCGACCCGCTGCGCTATTCGCTGCTGTTCGAGCGGTTCCTGAACCCCGAACGGGTGTCCATGCCGGATTTCGACATCGATTTCTGCATGGACCGCCGCGAAGAGGTGATCCGCTATGTGCAGGAGAAATACGGCCGCGACCGCGTGGGCCAGATCATCACCTTTGGCGCGCTTCTGTCCAAGGCGGCGGTGCGCGATGTGGGTCGCGTGCTGCAGATGTCCTATGGCCATGTCGACAAGCTGTCCAAGATGATCCCTGTGGAGGGCGTCAAGCCCGTGAGCATCGAAAAGGCGCTGGCCGACGAGCCGCGCCTGCGCGAGGCCGCGCGCGAGGAAATCGTGGGCCGCCTGCTGGATTACGCCGGCCGGATCGAAGGGCTGTTGCGAAATGCCTCCACCCACGCGGCCGGCGTAGTGATCGGCGACCGGCCGCTCGACGAGCTTGTGCCGCTTTATCAGGACCCGCGCTCGGACATGCCCGCGACCCAGTTCAACATGAAATGGGTCGAGGCCGCGGGGCTGGTGAAATTCGACTTTCTGGGCCTCAAGACCCTGACGGTGGTGCAGAACGCCGTCGATCTTCTGGCCCGGCGCGGGGTGGTGGTGGATATCGGGCAAATCCCGCTCGACGATGAAAAAACCTATCATCTATACGCCTCAGCCCGCACCGTGGCGGTGTTTCAGGTGGAAAGCTCGGGCATGATGGACGCCCTGCGGCGGATGAAGCCCACCTGCATCGAGGATATCGTGGCGCTTGTCGCGCTCTACCGTCCCGGCCCGATGGAGAACATCCCCCAGTATTGCGAGGTCAAGAACGGGCTGCGCGAGCGCGAATCCATCCATCCGCTGATCGACGACATTCTGGAGGAAACCCAGGGCATTATCGTCTATCAGGAACAGGTGATGCAGATCGCGCAGGTCATGGCCGGCTACAGCCTCGGCGGTGCGGACCTGCTGCGCCGCGCCATGGGCAAGAAGATCGCGGCCGAGATGGCCAAGGAACGGCCCAAATTCGAAAAGGGCGCGATGGCCAACGGGGTGGATCGCAAGAAAGCCGCCGAGGTTTTCGACCTGCTGGAGAAATTCGCCAATTACGGCTTCAACAAGAGCCACGCCGCCGCTTATGCCGTGGTCAGCTATCAGACCGCATGGCTCAAGGCCAATCACCCGGTGGAATTCATGGCCGCGGTGATGAATTGCGATATCCACCTGACCGACAAGCTCAACATCTACAAGCGCGAGGTCGACAGGCTGGGGATCGAGGTGGTGCCGCCTTGCGTCAACCGTTCTGAGGCGCTGTTCAGCGTGTCAGAGGGCCGCGTCGTCTATGCGCTGGGCGCGCTCAAGAACGTGGGCGTGGAGGCGATGCGGATGCTGGTGGCGGGGCGCGGGGACCAGCCATTTGCAACGCTTTTCGATGTGGCACGGCGTGTGGATCTGAAGCGGGTGGGCAAACGCCCGCTGGAAATGCTGGCGCGCGCCGGCGCCTTCGACGCGCTGGATCGCAACCGACGCCGGGTCTTTGACGGGCTTGATGCGTTGGTGGCCTATTCGGCGGCGGTGCACGAGGCGCGGGCCTCCGATCAGGTTTCGCTTTTCGGTGAGGCCGGCGCCGATATCCCGGAGCCGCGGCTGGGCGGGGGGGAAGACTGGCTGCCGGTGGATCGGCTCAACCATGAGCAGGAGGCGGTGGGCTTTTACCTGTCCGGCCACCCTCTGGACGATTATGCCGGCGCGCTGCGCCGACGCGATGTGCTGACCCTCGCCGAGGTGACGCGCCGCGCCGCCGCCGCGCCGCTGGTGGCCAAGATCGCCGGAACCGTCGCCGGCCGGCAAGAGCGGAAATCGGCGCGCGGAAATCGCTATGCCTTTGTGCAACTGTCCGATCCGACCGGGCTTTACGAGGCGACGGTCTTTTCCGAGACGCTGGAAGCCACGCGCAGCCTGCTGGAGCCCGGGCAGGGCGTGGTGCTCACGGTCGAGGCGACGATGGAGGGCGATACGCTGAAACTTCTGGCACGGGGCGCGCAGCCGATCGACGCTCTGGTGGCCGGGGCGGGCGCGGTCGGCCTGCGCATCCATGTAGCGGCAGAGCCGGCTGTCACGTCGGTCGCATCTCTTCTGGCCCGGCAGGGCAGGCAGGGGGGCGGGCAGCCGGGCGGCCCGATCACATTCTGCGTGACCGATCCGGAGGCGGGCTGCGAATACGATATCGAAATCGGCACCGACTGGCCCGTAACGCCGCAATTGCGCGGCGCGATCAAGGCGGTGGAGGGCGTTCTGGCGGTAGAAGAGTTCTGAGGCCGCGCCCGCGCCTGCCGGTCAGCCCGCCGGAGCCCCGCCGCCCTTGGCTTATGGCTCTTGCGATGCTGCGCCTTCCGCAGGCGGGCCTTCCACCGCGGTCTGGAAATTCTCGAAAAACTGATCGGCCATCTTGCGCGCGAAACCGTTGATCAGCCGCGAGCCCAGTTGCGCGATCTTGCCGCCCACCTGAGCCTGTACCTCGTAGGTCAATTCGGTGCCTTCGGCGTGATCGGCCAGCCGCACATCCGCGCCGCCCTTGGCGAACCCCGCCACCCCGCCGGAGCCTTCGCCGGAGATGCGATAGCTTTCGCCTTCCACCACGTCCGACAGGGTGACATTGCCGCGGAAGGTTGCCTTCACCGGGCCGACCTTTTGCGTAACCACCGCCGAAAAGCCTTCGTCCGGCGTTCCGGTCAGATCGCTGCAGCCGGGGATGGCGGCCTTCAGTGTTTCGGCGTCATTCAAACGCGCCCAGACCGTTGCGCGGTCGGCCGCGATCACACGGCTTCCTGTCAGTTCCATACGCTCGCTTTCCCTGTTTCCCGGAACCTAGAATAGGCGCAGCGGCCTGCGGCGTAAACCCGCCTCCGGGCAGGAAAAATGATCCCAAGACGGTTGCCGTGCCTGCGCCGGACTATAGGTTGCGACGAACGGCGCAGTGCCGCAAACAGGAGGTTCGCAATGGTTTACTGGGTCGCTCTGACCGGTATGGTTTTCTGCCTTTTCCTTGCCCTGCTTGGCTTTCAGGTCGAATTCAGCAAGGCTCGGGCCTTTGCCGCCAAGGCTGCGGCCGAGGATGAGGAGGGCGAGGGCGCGGACAAGGGCGAAAGCTGACCATCACTCCAGTTCATAGGGCAGGGTGCCGCGGGCATCTGGATTGACCCTCAGCCGCCGTTCCAGCGGCGGCACGGCGCGCTGATGGCACTCGCGCCGCTCGCAGATGCGGCAGGAAATCCCGATCGGCTCGAACGCGGCCTCGCGGGTCAGATCCATGTCATCTGTATAGACCAGCGCATCGGCGTGGCGCAGCTCGCACCCCAGCCCGATGGCGTACCGCCGCACCGGCGCCCGGAATGACCCGCCCGGTTTCGACACATCCCGCGCCAGACAGAAATAGCGCACGCCGTCCGGGGTCTGGGCCAGTTGCCTCAGGAAGCGGCCCGGCGTCTCGAAGGCGCGGTGCACGTTCCACAGCGGGCACGCCCCGCCGAAACGCGCGAATTGCAGCCGCGTCGCGGAATGGCGCTTGGTGATCGTGCCGGCCTGATCGACCCGGACAAAGAAGAACGGGATCCCCTTTTGCCCTGGCCGCTGCAAGGTGGAAAGCCGGTGCGACACCTGCTCGATCGAGGCGCCGAAGATCTCGGCCAGCCGCTCCAGATCGTGGCGCGTCTCGCGCGCGGCGTCCAGAAACCGCGCATAGGGCATGAGCGCCGCGCCGGCGAAATAATTGGCCATGCCGATCCGGGCGATAGCGCGGGCCTCTGGCGTCTGAAAGCGCGCGAGGTCGAGCGTCGCCTCGATCAGCGGTTCGCGGGTTATCAGAGCGACCTGATGCAACAGCTGGAAACGCCGCGTCGCCGGTGCGGCATGGGCCTGCAGCACCAGTCGCCCGCCCTCGCGGTCGAGCCGGCGCAGATGGGGGGCCTCGGCCGTCTGCAGCCGGATGCCGGCGCGGGCGAGCGCGGCCGTCGCGCGTGCCTCGATATCCTGCCCGGGGTCTCCGGCGGTGGCGAAATGCTCGGCCGCGCGGTCCACCGCGTCGATGTAATTGTCGCAATAGTGAAAGAAATCGCGCACCTCTTCCCATGGGCTGGGGCGCAGGGCGGCATCCTCACGGCCCAGCGCCTCGTCGAGCGAGGCGAGCCGCTCATGGGTCTGGCGATAGGCGCGGTGCAGTTCCAGAAACGCCCGCGCCAGCGCCGGCGCGTTTGAGGCCGCAAGGCGCAGATCGCCCAGCGGCGGAGTGAGACTGCCGAAAACCGGATCGGCCAGCGCCTCGCGCATGTCCGAGACGATGCGCGCGCTGTCGCCTGTGGACAACTCGCCCACATCCAGCCCGAATTCCCGCGCCAGCGCCAGCACGACGCCGGCCGACACCGGACGGTTGTTGTTTTCCATCTGGTTGAGATAGGGCAGCGACACGCCGAGTTTCGCGGCGAAATCCTTCTGCGTCAGGCCAAGCCGCGTGCGCGTTTCGCGCAGCTTCGTTCCGGCATAGAGTTTCTGGCCGGCCATCGCGCGCGCCCCTCGTTTTGCAAATCGACCTTGGCATGGTTTGCAAAGCGGTGGAAGGGCGGGCTTCAGCCCCGCTGATAAAGCCCTTCGTAGATCGGCAGGATCGTGTCGTGTTCGAACAGCGACGAGACGCTGGTGCCGGACCAGATGTTCAGGATCGCCTGCGCGAACATCGGTGCGGTCGGCACGATGCGGATATTGGCGGTGTTTCTGACGGCCTCGGTCGGTTCGATCGAGTCGGTGATCACCAGCGATTTCATCGCCGATCCGCTGATCCGCTCCACCGCAGGGCCCGACAACACGCCATGGGTGATATAGGCATGCACCTCGGTCGCGCCTTCGGCCAGCAGCAGATCGGCGGCCTTCACCAGCGTGCCGGCGGTGTCGCAGATGTCATCGACGATGATACAGGTCTTGCCAGCGACCTCGCCGATGACCGTCATCTCGGCGACCTCGCCGGGGTTGGTGCGACGCTTGTCTACGATGGCGAGCCCGCAATTCACCCGTTTGGCCAACTCCCGCGCCCGGGCGACGCCGCCCACATCGGGCGAGACCACGATCACATCTTCCATCCGCCCGCGGAACTGATGCTCCAGATCCAGCGCGAAGATCGGCGCGGCATAGAGGTTGTCCACCGGAATGTCGAAAAAGCCCTGAATCTGCGCGGCATGCAGATCGAGCGTCAGCACCCGTTCCACCCCGGCCTCGGCGATCAGGTTGGCCACCAGCTTGGCCGAAATCGGGGTGCGCGCCTTGGTCCTCCGGTCCTGCCGGGCATAGCCGAAATAGGGGATCACCGCCGTGATCCGCGCTGCCGAGGACCGGCGCAGCGCATCGGCGATGATCAGCAATTCCATCAGGTTGTCGTTGGCCGGGTTCGATGTGGGTTGGATGATGAACATGTCCTCGCCGCGGACATTCTCGAACACCTCGACGAAAATCTCCTGATCGTTGAACCGTTCGACCCGAGCTTCCACCAGACTGACCGACATGCCCCGATGCAGCGACATGCGCCGGGCGATGGCGCTGGCGAGGGGGCGATTGGCATTGCCCGAAACGAGTTTGGGTTCGATCACGACGGCCATGGGCAATGTCCTGTTGCGGCCCGTCCGGGCGGGAGGGGCGGGGGAATCGTTGGCTGCCCCCGATTAGCACCGGGCCGCGCGGTTGCAAACCTCACGCGTCTGTCCGGGCCGTGGGTGCGGGGCGGCGCTATCGGGCCAGCCCAGGCCCGTCACCCGGTGATCGCACGCCTCTTGCCCGATACCAGTTGAGCCCGAGCAGCCCCAGCAGCACCACCGCGCCGATCGCCTGCAACCCGAGATCGGGCAGAAAGCTGTCCGCGAGTGCCGGGATGAACGAACCCAGACTGTAGTCGGGAGCGAAGACCGCCGCGGTCGCCGGGATCACCGCGAGCCGCGATATGGGGTCGAGCCATGTGAAGAGGTAGCCTTCGATCGCCGCGGCAAAGGCCACCAGCGCGATGATGGCGACCGCTCCGGTCCAGAGCAGAACGGGCAAGGGCCCGCCGAGGATGATTTCCGGGTTGAAGACCATGAAGAGCGGGATCAGGTAGAGGCCCTTGGCGAATTTCCACGCCTGGATACTCGTTTCCATCGGCTTGGCCCCGGCCACTGCTGCGCCGGCAAAGCCGGCCAGTGCCACCGGCGGGGTGACGTTGCTATCCTGCGAATACCAGAACACCACCAGATGGGCGATCAGCAGCGGGATGCCGAATTCCTGGGACAGGGCCGGCCCGACCAGAATGATCAGCACGATGTAGGAGGCCGTCACCGGCAGGCCGAGCCCGAGGATGAGGCTCGCGATCAGCACCAGACCGAGCGCGGCGACGATATTGCCCCCCGACAGCGCGATCATCATCGACGAGAACTTGAGCCCGAGCCCCGTCAGCCCCACCACACCCACGATGATGCCCGCCACCCCGCAGGCGATGGACACGGCCACCGCGTTGCGCGCGCCCAGCGCCAGCGCCTCGAGCAGTTTCGAAACGCCGGTCACCATCGCCTGCACCGCCACCGCCCCGGTCAGCGGCTTGCCCCGGCGCGGGTCGATGAACACGATCACCACCGCCGCCCGCAGCGCTGCCACGGCGATGATCGTGACGATGGCCCAGAACCCCACCCGCATCGGCGAATAATTGTTCATCAGCAGCCAGACCAGAAGCAGCAGCGGCACGATGAACTGCCAGCCCGCCGCCATGACCTTGCGCACGACGGGCAAGTCCTTTGCCTCCATGCCCTTCATTCCGGTCTTCATGGCCACGATATGCACGAACAGATAGACCGTGCCGAGATAGAGGACCGCAGGGAAGATCGAGACCAGAACGATCTCGATATAGGGAATGTTGGTGTATTCCGAGATCAGGAAGGCCCCGGCGCCCATCAGCGGCGGCGTGATCTGCCCGCCGGTGGAGGCCGCGGCCTCGATCCCGCCGGCCTGTTTGGGTTTGTAGCCCAGCCGCTTCATCAGCGGGATGGTAAACGCGCCGGTGGTGA
>SKUV01000222.1 GCA_007129775.1 Paracoccaceae bacterium
CCTGCCCGAGCCGATCGGGCTGTCGGCGGATGTGATGGCCGGCGTCGGGCGGCTGCTGGCGGCGCTCTGCGACAAGCTGCGCGCGCAGGAGGCCGGAGCACGGAGACTGTGCCTGACGCTGCGCCGGGTGGATCAGGGCGCGCAGCAGGTGGAACTGCGTCTGGCGCGTGCCCTGCGCGACCCGGCCCGCATCCTGCCGCTGTTCGCGCGCGGGGTCGAGGGCGTGGATGCGGGCTTCGGCATCGACCAGATGCGGCTGGAGGCCACGCTGACCGAACCCCTGCCGGCCGAGCAGACGGCCCTCGCCCCGACCCGCCACGCCCCTGGGCAGGCCAGCCAGCTTGACGATCTGATCACCCGCATCGGCACCCGCATCGGGCTGGAGAACATCCAGCGGTTTCTGCCCGCCGACAGCCATATCCCCGAAAACGGCTTTCTGCGTGCGCCCGCCGCCCATTCCGCGCCCTGCAGCGGCTGGGTGGCGCTGCGCCCGCGTCCGTTGCGGCTGTTTCCGCCCGAGCCCATCGCCGGCACCGGTCGGCACCCGCCGGCACGGTTTCGCTGGCGTCGCATGGCGCTGCAGGTGGCCGAGGCCACCGGCCCCGAACGGATCGCCCCGGAATGGTGGCTGGCCGACGAGAACTGGCGCAGCGGGGTGCGCGATTACTGGCACGTCCAGACCCGGCAAGGCCGGCGGCTGTGGCTGTTTCACACGCCGCAGGTGCCCGGCTGGTTCGTGCAGGGGGAATTCCCGTGACCCCCTTGCCCGCACATATCCCCGCGCGCCCCGAAACGCCCGAAACTCCCGGGGTGGATTACGCCGAATTGTGCGTGACCTCCAACTTCACCTTCCTCACCGGGGCCTCGCATCCCGAGGAACTGGTGCTGCGCGCCGCCGAACTGGGGCTTTCGGCCATCGCCATTACCGACCGCAATTCGCTGGCCGGCGTGGTGCGAGCCTATTCCGCCCTGAAGACACTTGCCAAGGGGCAGGAAGACGCGCTGCGCATCCGGTCCTCGCAAAAGATCGACCCCTCGTCGCGCCAGCCGATGGACGAGGGCCGCGCGCTGGCAGCGCCACGGGGCCAGTGCCTGCCCCGTCTGATCGTGGGCGCGCGGCTGGTGCTGCGCGACGGCCCGCTCGACTGGGTGGCTCTGCCCACCGACCGGGCCGCATATGAACGGCTGTCGCAACTGCTGACGCTGGGCAAGCGGCGGGCGGAAAAGGGCGGCTGTCATCTGGATTTCGCCGATCTGCTGGCGGCAGGCACGGGCATGATCCTGATCGCCCTGCCGCGCGTCGGGCTGCGCGGGGTGCGCGGCCCGCTGCAGCAGGCCCGGCGCCGCTTTCCCGGCCATGTGTTTCTGGGCGCGGCGCCGCGCTATGACGGATCGGATCAGGCGTGGTTCGATGCCTGCGCGGGGCTTTCGCTGCGCAGCGGGGCGCCGATGGTCGCACTGGGCGATGTGCTGATGCACCGCGCCCGGCGCCGGCAACTGGCCGATGTTCTGACCTGTCTGCGCGAGGGCCTCACCATCGATGCCATCGGCACCCGCGCCCTGCCCAATGCCGAACGGCGATTGAAGGGCGCGGGCGACATGGCCCGGCTTTACCGCCGTCACCCCGCCGCCCTGCGCCGCACGCTGGAGATCGCGGCACGCTGCGCCTTCTGCCTGTCGGAATTGTCCTACGAATATCCCGACGGGCTGACCGAGGATGGCGAGGCGCCCCAGGTCCGGCTGGAGCGGCTGACGGCCGAGGGTCTGCGCCGGCGCTGCCCGCAAGGCATCCCCGAGCGGTTTCACGCGCTGGCTGACAAGGAATTGCGCGTCGTGGCCGATCTGGGCTTTGCCGCCTATTTCCTGACCGTGCACGACATCGTGCAGGAGGCCCGGTCGCGCGGCATCCTGTGTCAGGGGCGCGGCTCGGCGGCCAATTCCATCCTGTGCTGGGCGCTGGGCATCACCGATGTCTCGCCCGACCAGATCGCCATGGTGTTCGAGCGTTTCGTCTCGCGCCACCGGGGCGAGCCGCCCGATATCGACGTGGATTTCGAGCACGAACGCCGCGAAGAGGTGATCCAGTGGATCTATGACCGCTATGGCCGCGCACGCGCGGGGCTTTGCGCCACCGTCATCCACTTCCGCACCCGCGCCGCGATCCGCGAGGTCGGCAAGGTCATGGGACTGAGCGCCGATGTCACCGCGCGGCTGTCGGGCGATATCTGGGGCCATTCCAGCGCCGGCGCCGACCCGGAGCGCGTGCGCGCCCTCGGCCTCGACCCGGATGACCGGCGGCTGGCCCAGACCCTGCGCCTGATCGCCGAGATCATAGGCTTTCCCCGCCATCTGTCGCAGCATGTGGGCGGCTTCGTCATCACCCGCGGCCGGCTGGACGCGCTCTGCCCGATCGAGAATGCCGCGATGGAGGGGCGCACGGTCATCGAATGGGACAAGGACGATATCGACGCGCTGGGCATCCTGAAGGTCGATATCCTGTCGCTGGGGATGCTGACCTGCATCCGCAAGGCCCTTGCCCTGCTGGAACACCACGAGGGCCGGAGCCTGCGGCTCGACACCGTCCCGCAGGAGGACAGCGCCACCTACGAAATGCTGCAACGGGCCGATTCGGTGGGGGTGTTTCAGGTCGAAAGCCGGGCACAGATGAACTTTCTGCCCCGGATGCAGCCGCGCACCTTCTACGATCTGGTGATCGAGATCGCCATCGTCCGGCCCGGCCCGATTCAGGGGGGAATGGTGCAGCCTTATATTCGCCGCCGCATGGGGCAGGAAAAGGCCGAACCCTTCGGCCCCGCGCTGGCGGCGGTGACGCGCAAGACCCTTGGCGTGCCGCTCTTTCAGGAACAGGCGATGCAGATCGCCGTGGTCGGCGCGGGCTATACCGCCGAAGAGGCGGACCAGTTGCGCCGGTCGCTCGCCACCTTCCGCCGCATGGGCACGATCGGCGCGCATCGGGCGCGTTTTGTCGAAGGGATGATGGCCAATGGCTACGGGCAGGAGGTGGCGGAGCGCTGCTTTGCCCAGATCGAGGGCTTTGCCGGCTACGGCTTTCCCGAAAGCCACGCGGCGGCCTTTGCGCTGCTGACCTATGTCTCGTCATGGCTGAAATGCCACCATCCGGCGATCTTTGCCTGCGCTTTGCTGAATTCCCAGCCGATGGGGTTCTACGCCCCCGCCCAGATCGTGCGCGATGCGCGCGAACACGGGGTGGAGGTGCGGCCCGTCTGCGTCAATCACAGCGCATGGGACAACCTGCTGGAACGCCGCGCCGATGGCCGGCTGGCGCTGCGGCTGGGGTTTCGCCAGATCAGGGGGTTCCGCGAGGAAGACGCCGGCTGGATCGTCGCGGCGCGCGGCAACGGCTATCCCGATGCCGAAAGCCTGTGGCTGCGCGCCGGCATCGCCCCCCCCGCGCTGGAGCGGCTGGCCGAGGCCGATGCCTTCGGCGGTATCGGTCTGACCCGGCGCGACGCGCTGTGGCAGGTGCGCGCCCTGCGTGCGCCCGCGCCGCTGCCGCTGTTTTCGGGTCAGGGCGATGGCGAGGGCATCGCCGAGCCCGATGTGGTGCTGCCGCCCATGCATCTGGGCGAAGAGGTGGTGGAGGATTACGTCGCCCTGCGCCTGACCCTGCGCGCCCATCCGATGGAGCTTTTGCGCCCCGCCATCCCCGGGCTGGTGCCGGCCGAGCGGCTGACGGTCGAACCCTTCGGCCGGATCGCCGTCTGCGGGCTGGTGATCACCCGTCAGCGTCCCGGCACGGCCTCGGGCGTCATCTTTCTGACGCTGGAGGATGAAACCGGCGTGGCCAATGTGGTGGTCTGGCCCAAGGTCTACGAACAGTTTCGCCGGGCGGTGATGGGCGGGCGGCTCTTGCGGGTGCAGGGCTATCTGCAGCGCGAGGGGATCGTGGTGCATCTGATCGCCCAGCAGATCGACGATCTGTCACACCGACTGGCCGATCTGGGCCATCCGCTTGACGAGGCCGTGGGCCTGACGCGCCCGGGCGCCGACGAAGCCCCGCGCCCGCCGCGCCCCGCCTCCCGCGCCCGCCATCCTCGCGAACAGGCCCGCCAGTTGTTCCCCAGCCGAGATTTCCACTGATCGCCCGAAACCGCGTTCCCGAGCCGGCGCCGCCCGCCGCTCAACCCCTTGTGAGCGGGTGTGACGCCCGCATCCCTTGCGATGCCTGCGGGTTTGTGACCTTTCGTGAACACCGCAACGATACCAGAGAGCAGACCCATGCAACGCACAGACCTGTCCCGCCGCGCGCTGCTGGCCTTCGGGGCCGCCGCCCTCGCGATGCCGGCCATCGCCCGGGCCCAGGATACACCCGAATTCCGCTTCACCGGCGAGATCGCCGAAGACACCCCTGCCGAAAGGACCCGCCGCAACACCCAGTCTTTCCGCACCCTCGCGTGGCAGGGCCATTTCGACAATCTGCGCCACGGCGCGATCTTGTGCGATGTCGCCTCGCGCGCGCTACATTTCTGGTCCGAGGACGAGGCGACCTATCTGCTCTTTCCCTGCTCGGTCCCCATGAGCGAGGAATTCACCCGGCGTGGCCGCACCGAAATCACCCTGATGCGGCGCAATCCGGTCTGGATTCCCACCCCCGGCATGCGCGAGCGCGACCCTTCGCTGCCCGAACGGGTGGAAGCGGGCCCCGAAAACCCGATGGGCACGCGGGCGATGAACCTGACGTGGCAGTATTATCGCGTCCACGGCATCGACAACCCGGCAAAGATCGGGCGCAAGGCCTCGAACGGCTGCTTTGGCCTCTTCAACCACCATGTGGAAGACCTGTTCGAACGCTGCCGCGTGGGCACTCAGGTGGTGGTGATCTGACCCGCGGGGGCTGATGGCAGCCGGGGCAAGCCCCGGTTTCAGCCCTCCACGAACTCCGCCCTTGCATAGCCCTGCAGGAACAAAAGCGCGCTCAGGTCGCCATGGTTCACCCGCAGGCTGCATTGCGCGGCCACTGCGGGTTTGGCATGCAGGGCAACGCCCGCGCCGGCATGGTGCAGCATGCCCAGATCGTTCGCCCCGTCGCCCACGGCAATCGCATCGGCCGGGGTGCGGCCAAGGCGCGCGCTTATCTCATCGAGCGCCGCCACCTTGGCCGCGCGCCCGAGCACGGGTTCGGCCACTGTCCCGGTCAGACGGCCGTCTTCCACCTCAAGCACATTGGCGCGATGCTCGTCGAACCCCAGATGCGCCGCGACCGCGGCGGTGAAGGCGGTAAAGCCGCCCGAGACCAGAGCGGCGTAGCCGCCGGCAGCGCGCATGGTCGCCACAAGCGTCCGCCCGCCGGGGGTATAGCTGATCCGCTCGGCCACCACCTGCGCGATCACGGCCTCGGGCAGGCCGGCCAGCAGGGCAACGCGGGCGCGCAGCGCACCCTCGAACTCCAACTCCCCGTTCATCGCCCTCGCAGTGATCTCGGCCACCTGCGGGCCGATTCCGGCCTCCGCGGCCAGTTCGTCGATGCATTCCTGCCCGATCATGGTGCTGTCCATATCGGCCAGCAGGATCGACCGGCGGCGCCCCTCGGCCGGTTGCACGAGCAGATCGACGCCCAGCGCCTGAAACTCCGCCCAGACCCCGGCCAGATTGTCCGGCATTGCTGGCACCATGAATTCCGCCGCCTCCTTCGGCGCGAGCCAGCGCAGCGCGCTGCCGCCCCATGCGCCGCGCAGGGCGTCGGCGGCCGCGGGGTCGAGCGCGGGGGCGGCGGGATTGCTGAGCAAGGTCACGGCATGCATCGGGTCGGCTCCGGTTCGGTCTGATTCATGCAAAAGGCAGGCGCGCGGCCCTAGCCGGCGGCACCGAAGGCGTCGGCGTGAAAGGCGATGTGGTCTGCCATGAAGCTCGCCACGAAGAAATAGCTGTGGTCATGACCGGGCTGGATCCGGAATGTCCCATGCTGCCGGCGCGCGGCCATGGCACCGGCCAGCGCCTCGGGCATCAGCTTGTCAAGAAACTGATCCGCCCCGCCCTGATCGATCAGCACCGGGCCGTCGAAGCCCTCGGCCTGCATCAGCAATGCGGCATCGTGGGCAGCCCAGTCGCCCTCGTCTTCGCCCAGATATGCGGTGAACTGCCGGCGGCCCCAGTCGCTTGCCGTGGGATGGGCGATCGGCGCGAAGGCCGACACGCTGGCGAACCGACCGCGCTGGCGCATCGCCAGCGTCAGCGCCCCGTGCCCGCCCATGGAATGGCCGGTGACCGCCTCGCGCTCCTGATCAAGGGGAAAGTTGTTCATGGCCACCCGGCGCAGATCGTCGGCGATATAATCCCACATGCGGAAATGCGGCGCCCAGGGCGCCTGCGTCGCATTGACATAGAACCCCGCCCCCTGCCCCAGATCGAAGGCCTCGTCATCGGCGATGTCCCGCCCGCGGGGCGATGTGTCGGGAAAGATCAACGCAAGCCCGCGCGCCGCGGCATGGGCCTGCGCGCCAGCCTTCACCATCGCATTTTCATGGGTGCAGGTCAGCCCCGACAGGAACCATAACAGCGGCACAGGCCCGCGCTCTGCCGCCGGGGGGAGGAACAGGCCGAAGGTCATGTCGCATCCCGTCGCCTCGGAGCGGTGGCGGTAGACGCCCTGCACGCCGCCGAAGGCGCGATGTTCCGAAATGGTCTGCATATGTGGTTACTCCTTGCTCAGGTCCCCATCGCCCAGGCGATGACGAAGGGAATCGTCACGACACCCGCGACATGGGAAATCAGGATTGCGGCCGAGACCCGTTGCGGCGCGGTGCCGTATTGCCGGGCGAGGATGAAGATATTTCCCGCTACCGGCAACGCCGCGGCCGAGATCATGACCATCGCCGAAAACGGGTCCAACCGGAAAATCAGCAGCGCCGAAACCGCCGCCGCCGCCGGATGCAACACCAGCTTGGCAAACGACAGCCACACGGCGACCTCCACCCGCTCGGCCGATTTGCCGGCGAGCGAGGCGCCGATGGCGAAAAGCGCACAGGGCGTGGCCGCCGCACCGAGAATCGTCAGGAAATCGCCCGCAGGCCGCGGCAGGGGCAGATCGAGCGCCGCCCATACCAGGCCCAGCGCCATCGACATCACCATCGGATTGCGCAGCACGCCCATCACCACCCCCCGCGCCAGCGCCAGCGAGACCGTGCCCTCGCGCGAGATGGTGATCAGGATCGTGAAAAGGCTCGAAAACACCACCAGATCGGCCGCCAGCGCCATCAGGACAGGGCCCACCGCCGCCTCTCCCAGAAGGATCACAAGCATCGGCACACCCAGAAAGCCGGTATTGCCGATCACACCGCATTGCGCCTCAACCACCGCCTCGGCCATGGGCCGGCGCCGCAGAATGGCCACCACCGCAACCAGCGCCCAGACCACGAAACAGGCGCAAAGATAGGCCGCCAGATAGGTCGGCACCAGAATGTCCGACAGCGACAGATTGGCGGCAAAGCCAAAGAGCAGCGCCGAGAGCGCGAAATAGAAGACGAACTTCGTCAGATAGCCGGTGGCTTCCTCGGGAAACGCCCCGCTGCGTCCGGCCAGATACCCCAGCCCGATCAAAGCGAAAAAGGGAACGGATTGCAGAAAGACCGCGAGCATGGGCGCCGGTAGCATGCGGGCCGCGCCAAGGCCAGAGCCCGCGCGCGCAGGGCCTCAAGACAACGCCATCGCTGCTATGGTCCTGTCAGATTATCCGCACCGATTGCTCGGAGGTGAAGCTGTGGCCGTCCTCATGGGTCCATGTGAAGACGAAATCGCCCGGCGGCACGGCGCGTACATGAAAGATGAAGGTCGGGTTTGCCGCGCTGCCATTGGCGAAATCGAAGGCAAAGACGGCCTCGCCGTTCAGCCTCGCCTCGAAACGGGCGAGCATGTCGCGCGGCTCAGGTGTGGCGACGGCAGTGTGCATCGGATGCTCGATCAGGGTGCGTACTTCGATCTCGTCGCCCGCGCGGGCGCTGCGGGGCAGGCGGACACGGGGGGTGGACATGGCTTGGCCTCCTGTCAGGTGGTGCAACCACCGATGGTGACGGCGGTGCGGGCTGCGGCCTGCAACACGCGCCCGTCGGACAGTTCGGCGAGAACCAGAAACGCCTGTTCCTCGGCCAGACGGATACGCGTGAAAACCTCGGCGCGGGCCAGATGCGGGGTCAGATGAAAGCTGCCGATCCCGGGGGCGGGATTGGCCGTGGCGACGATGTGGATCGCGGTGACATGGTCTTCGGCAGACATCGGGCTTTCGACACGGATCGTCACGGGCACCTGCGCGCCGTTCTCGGCCACGGCCGGGGCGTCGATGTCGATCCCGGCTTCCCGAGGTGTGCGGCCGGCAAGGATGTCGCGCAGGGCCGCATCGACCTCCGGGTGGAGCGACGTTGCGGCAGCCGGAATCGGCAACAGGACAAGCGCGGCGGAACCCGCCGCGCCCGCGATCATCTTTCGCCTGTCGAGGATCATGGCGTCACGTCGTCCTTTCGCAGGTCAGGAAAACATATCCTTGACGATGCTGTCGTACCACGCGTCTGCGTGACGTGCCTCGAGCCGGCGGTTGCGCGCCTGTTCGGCCAGCGGCCCGCGCGGCGAAAGACCGCCCGAATCGGGCACTGCCTCGAACCCGTCCTCGGTGGGGCGGAAAACCGCGACGACCGAAATGCCGTATTCTTCGCCGGCATGGCTGTAGCAGGTGTTGAAATAGACCGGCGCGTCCCAGGCCGGGCGCCCCGTCACTTCGGCAAGGGCCGCGGCCACGGCGGTCTTGGCGGTGGAATTGGCGACATAGCCGGATTTCGGCATCGGAGGCGCGATAGTGGCATCGCCGATCACATGGATGTCGCGCGCCGCCGCCGCGGCAAAGCTGTGCGGATCGACCGGCACCCAGCCGCTTTCGTTGGCAAGCCCGGTATCGCGCACGATCGAGGCCGCGTATTGCGGCGGGATCACATTGCCCACATCAACGCGGTGTTCCTCGCCAAATTCGCTGATGAAGAGCTTGTTCGCGGGATCCACCCGTTCGATCCGGCCGTCGCCGCTGGCGGGCACCCATTCGATCATGTCGCCATAAAGCTCCGCCCAGGCGTCTTGAAAGAGGCCCTGCTTGGCGAAGCCCTCTTTCGAGTCGAAGGCGAGGATCTTCGCGGTCGGATTGGCCTGCTTGAGGTAATGGGCGATCATGCTGATCCGCTCGTAGGGGCCGGGCGGGCAGCGGAAGGGGTTTTCAGGGATCGACAGGGCAACCACTCCGCCCTCGGGCATCGCCTCCAACTGCGCGCGCAGGGTGCTGATCTGGCTGCCGTCACCGCCAATCCAGGCATGCGGAAAGACCTCTGCCGCGGCGTCGTCATAGCCTTCGATCGCATCCCAGCGCAGCCCGATCCCGGGCGAGACGATCAGCTTGTCATACTCCAGCACCGCCCCGCCGGCGAGGGTCACACGATGGGCCTCTGGGTCGATATCGGTGGCACGGTCATGGATCACCTCGGCCCCGCGGGCGCGCAGCCCGTCGTAGGAATGGGTTATATCGCCCAGCCTGCGCTTGCCGCCGAGGATCAGGTTGCCATAGGGGCAGGTTACGAAGCTCGATTGCGGCTCCACCAGCGTCACGCCCACATCGGGGTAATGGATGCGGGCGAAGCGCGCCGCCGAGGCGCCACCGAAGCCGCCTCCGATGATCACCAGCCGCCCCGCGGATTGCGCGCGCAGCAGGCCCGGCGCGGCGAGCGTGGCCGCCGAGGCGCCAAGAAGCGTGCCGAAGGCGCGTCGTGTCAGATGTGTCATGGCGTCCTCCTCACTCCGCCCTTGCGAAATAATCGGCCAGCGCGGCGACCTCGTCCTCGGTATAGCCGCGGGCGATCCGGTTCATGATGGTCGCCGGACGCCTGTCTTCGCGAAAGTCTTGCCAGACCTCGGCGAAGAACGCGCGGTCGTAGCCGCGGATGTCGGGAACGCTGCCGAGGCCCTCGCCGGATTGCCCGTGACATCCCGCGCAGGCCTGAGCGAGCATTTTGCCGGGGTCAGCAGCGGCAACAGGAAAGGCGACAAGGGCAGCCATGAGGGCTGCCGGGGTCATACGGGATAGGGTCATGCGACATACCTTCATGGCTGGTCTCTGTCTGCGAGAGCATGTGATAGGCCCGCCGGTGTCGCGGGGCAATTCTATCCTGAGGCGAGAAAAGAGAACAGGATTCTCCGCCGTCACGCTCAATCCGCCGCCACCGTCACCGCGGACCCGGCGGCGATGGCACGCGCCCCGGGGCCCACGAAAAAGCGGCGTCGATCCGCCACACGCCAGGCCCTTCGCGCCCTGGGAAAAGCGATGCGAAAGCCTGCGTGCAACGCGCCATTCGGCGCCGGCGCCCTGCATCCCGCACCACCCCGGCGCCGATATCTTCGCGAGACCGGGCTAGCCCGCGTTCAGTTCCGACAGCGGGGCGAGGGCGAGGGCATGAGCCTTGCGCATCAGAGTGGGCAGATCGGCGACGCGGAACTCTGCCGAGGGCAGGAAGATCATCCCGTCAGGGGCCTCGGTCCCCTCCGCCAAGACCGCCACATGCAGCGCGAGGCGCAGGTGGAAATGGGTGAAGGTATGGCGCACCTCGGCCGCCGAAACGCTTTGCCACGCCGCCGGCAGGGGCGGAACCGGGGCAGGCACCGGCGCGAATTGCCACGCGGTGCCGGGCCAGCCCAGCATACCCCCCAGCAACCCGCGCGCGGCCCGGCGCTCCAGCAGCCA
>SKUV01000402.1 GCA_007129775.1 Paracoccaceae bacterium
AAGCAGGCCGAGCGTCCGGTCTACAGCTACAAGCTGTCGATCATCCACTTCTGGGCGCTGATCTTCCTGTATATCTGGGCCGGTCCGCACCACCTGCATTACACCGCGCTGCCCGACTGGGCGCAGACGCTGGGCATGACCTTTTCGATCATGCTGTGGATGCCCTCGTGGGGCGGCATGATCAACGGCCTGATGACGCTTCAGGGCGCCTGGGACAAGCTGCGCACCGATCCGGTGATCCGGATGATGGTGGTGTCGGTGGGCTTTTACGGCATGGCCACATTCGAAGGGCCGATGATGTCGATCAAGACCGTCAACGCGCTGTCGCATTACACCGACTGGACCGTCGGGCACGTGCATTCGGGCGCGCTGGGCTGGAACGGCATGATCACCTTCGGCGCGCTCTACTATCTGGTGCCGAAGCTCTGGCAGCGCGAGAGGCTGTATTCGCTCCGGCTGGTCAGTTGGCACTTCTGGCTCGCCACACTGGGGATCGTGCTCTACGCCGCCGCGATGTGGGTGACGGGCATCATGGAAGGGCTGATGTGGCGTCAGGTGGATGCGCAAGGCTTCCTCGTGAACTCCTTCGCCGACACGGTCGCGGCCAAGTTCCCGATGTATGTGTTGCGGTCGCTGGGCGGGGCGCTGTTCGTCGCCGGTGCTCTGATCATGTGCTACAACCTGTGGAAGACGGTGACGTCGACGGCCGAGCGCAAGCCCGCCGCCGCCGCTGTCGCCGCCGAATAAGGGAGGGGTGAGCAATGGCGATCCTCGACAAACACAAGATCATCGAAACCAACGCAACCCTCCTTCTGGTGCTCAGCTTCCTCGTGGTGACGGTGGGCGGCATCGTGCAGATCGTGCCGCTGTTCTACCTCGAGAACACCATCGAGAAGGTGGAGGGCGTGCGCCCCTACTCGCCGCTGGAGATCGCCGGGCGCGAAATCTACCTGCGCGAGGGGTGCTACAATTGTCACAGCCAGATGATCCGCCCGATGCGCGACGAGGTGGAGCGCTACGGCCATTACTCGCTGGCCGCCGAGTCGATGTATGACCACCCGTTCCAGTGGGGCTCCAAGCGCACCGGGCCGGATCTGGCCCGGGTGGGCGGGCGTTACAGCGACGACTGGCATGTGCAGCACATGATCGATCCGCAGTCGGTGGTGCCGGAGTCGATCATGCCCAGCTACGGGTTCATGATGAACCGCACACTCGGCCGCTCCGACGCCGAGCATGTGCGCGACATCATGCGGGTCTATCGCCTTCTGGGTCATCCCTATGATGACGAGATGATGGAGACCGCGATCGACGACTTCTTTGCCCAGGCAGACCCGAATGGCGACCCGGGCGTGGTGGTCCGCTACCCCGGCGCGCAGCAGCGCAACTTCGACGGGCAGCCGCAGGTGACCGAGATGGATGCGATCATCGCCTACATGCAGATGCTGGGCACGCTGGTGGACTTCTCCACCTTCGTCCCGGATCCGAGCCGGTAAGGAGGGCGCGACATGGAAACCTACACCTGGCTGCGCACCTTCGCCGACAGTTGGCATCTGCTGTTCATGTTCCTGTTCTTCATCGGGGTGGTGATCTTCGTGTTCCGCCCCGGAAGCCGCAAGGTGCATGACGAGACGTCGAGCATGATCTTTCGCAATGACGACAGGCCCGCGCCGCGCGACAAGCAGCAGCAGGACGGCCGCACCGAGGAGGCCCGTTGATGGTCGACGAACAGGGAAAGAGCCCCGAGAACCGGGTCAAGCCGCCGACGCGGCAATACCCCGACCCGAAGAGCAAGATGGAGCAGGACGGCCCGCCCACCACCGGCCATGTCTGGGACGGAATCGAGGAATACGACAATCCGATGCCGCGCTGGTGGCTGTGGACCTTCTACATCACCATCGTCTGGGCCATCGGCTACATGATCCTCTATCCGGCGTGGCCGCTGATCAATCAGGCCACACCGGGGTTGCTGGGGCATTCGACCCGGGCCGATGTCGCCAGGGAAATCGCCGAGTTCGAGGCCCGCAACGAAAGCTGGTTCGAGCGTCTGAACGAAACCGAGGTCGCGGCACTGCGCGAGGATCCGGATCTGGAGCGGTTCGCCGTTCAGGCCGGCGGCGCGGTCTTTGCCGCCCAATGCTCGCAATGTCACGGCACCGGCGGTGCGGGTGTGCAGGCAGCGGGATATCCCAACCTGCTCAACGATGACTGGCTCTGGGGTGGCACGCTGGAGGACATCCATTTCACCATCCGCCACGGTATCCGCAACGAGGACGACCCCGAGGCGCGCTGGTCCGAGATGCCGGCTTTCGGGGCCGATGGGCTGCTGGACGACGAAGAGATCGACCAGGTGGTGCATTACGTGCTGGCCATGTCGGGGCAGGACCACGAGGTCGCGCTGGCCGAGGCGGGCGCGGAAATCTACGAGTGGAACTGCGCCTCGTGCCATGGAGACGAGGGCGAGGGCATGACCATGCTGGGCGCTCCGGCCCTGAACAACCAGATCTGGCTCTATGGTGGTGATCCCGACGCCCTGCGCGAGACGATCTACTATAGCCGCTTCGGCGTGATGCCGGCGTTCCAGCAGCGCCTGCGCGAGGCCGAGATCCGGGCCGTGGCCGTTTATGTCCATGCCCTGGGCGGCGGCCAGTGACGTGACGAGACACCCCCGACGGCCGCATCGCAGCCGCCGGGGGGATAGCACCGGCGCCCCACCTGTTCGCGCGTTTCCCGGGGCGCCGGTGTGCCTGTTCGCCGGCGCGATCATGCCCCCGCCTTGCCGGTCTGGCAATGCCCCAGACCGCCGCA
>SKUV01000101.1 GCA_007129775.1 Paracoccaceae bacterium
AGCCGCCCACGAATTCGCCCTTCACATAAAGCTGCGGGATCGTCGGCCAATCCGAGAAATCCTTGATGCCCTGCCGAACCGCTTCATCGGCCAGCACATTCACATCGGCATATTCGACGCCCATGAAATTCAGCACCCCCGCCACTCGGCTGGAAAAGCCGCATTGCGGCATGGTTTTCGTGCCCTTCATGAACAGCACCACATCATTGGTGGTGACGGTCTTTTCGATGACTTCCTTGGAATCGCTCATATGGTCACTCCGGTGCCTTGGTGGTCAGCGCGAGGGCGTGCAGCTCTCCGGCGCTGCCATCCATCTTGCCTTTGAGCGCGGCATAGACCGCGCGCTGTTGCTGAACGCGGTTCTTCCCGCGAAAGCTCTCGTCGATGACTTCGGCGGCGTAATGGTTCCCGTCGCCGGCCAGATCGGTGATTGTGATCCGGGCCTGCGGGAAGCTTTCGCGCAGCAGATCCTCGATTTCCTGTGCCGCGATGGGCATGACACTCCTCCGTCTCGGGCCCGGCCGGACCATGGAGCGCCACCGTCACGGGCGGTGGCCGGCGGGCGACCGGATTTTCCTTTGCCCGAAGGTAATCTTCGGCCGCGGCGGTGACAAGGTCGCAGGTGCGCGAAGACTGGCGCCGCCCGGCCCGTCTCAGCTTCCGCCGGGGTGCCACAGATCGGGGCCGCCGCAGATCGCGGGGTCGGGCCGGCCGACCACGCTGTCGTCGCGGCCGGTATAGTCGACCGCGCCTAGGATACGGCGCAGCACGGCAAGGCGGGCGCGATACTTGTCGTCTGCGCGGATCACTGTCCAGGGCGCCGCCGGGCGGTGGCTGGCAGCGAAGGTCTCGGCGATCGCGTCGGAATAGGCCTGCCAGCGCGGCAGCCCCTCCACATCGATCCGGCTCAGTTTCCATTGCCGAAGCGGGTCTTCTTCGCGCCGCAGCATCCGCCGCATCTGTTCGGCCCGGCTGATGTTCAGCCAGAACTTGATCAGATGGATTCCCTCCTCCGCCAGGGTTTCCTCGAAGCCGGGCAACTGGGCGAAGAAGGCCGCGCGCTGGGCATCGGTGCAAAAGCCGAAGACCTTTTCCACCACAGCGCGGTTGTACCAAGACCGGTCGAACAGAACGGCCTCGCCCGCCGTCGGCAGATGCGCCACGTAGCGCTGGAAATACCATTCGCCGCGCTCGCGTTCCGTGGGTTTCGGCAGGGCCACGGTCCGGATGACGCGCGGGCTCGTGTGCATGGTGACCCGTGCGATGGCCCCGCCCTTGCCGGCGGCGTCGCGCCCTTCGAACACCACCACCAGCCGCGCTCCGCTTTGCGCGATCCAGTGCTGCAGTTTCATCATCTCGATCTGGAGCGCGTCCAGCACGTCCTCATAGTCCGATTTCGACATCCAGCGGTCGTAGGGAAAGGCCGCGTCATCGGTCAGGATGTCGCGCTTGCGCCCTTCTTCCACCGCCCGGCGGACGCTGTCCGGGGCCTCCTGCTCGAAATAGTGGCTGATGGCGCCGTCGAAGGGCAGGGAGAGGGGCATTGCAGTCACTCCGTTGCGGCCGGGCCGGCCGGTGACCGCCCCTCGGCACCGGGCGCCGCCGCTGGTGCCCGTGTCCCTTCATGCGCTCGCTCATTCGCCCCGCCGCTTGCCCGTTCATGGGCGCGCCGGATCGCCCCGAGGGCCGATTCGGTGGCGGAATGGTGCGGCATGTGGCCGATGCCCTCAAGCACCGTCAGCCGGGCGCCGGGCACCTCGGCCGCCATACGTTCGGAATGGATGGACAGGCCCACGATCGTGTCGGAGGTGCCATGCACGATCTCGATGGGCATGGACAGCGTCGGATAGCGCGGCGCCATCGCCTCCACATAGGGTTTGAGCCCGTCCACCTGCAGCGCATTGAGCCGCAGCGCCGCGCGGCGCATGCTCAGCGCGATGCCGATATGGCCGGAATAACCCGGCGGCGGAGATTGCGGGGCAAAGATGCCTTCGGCCACCGAGACCGCCTGCGCGCGCGGTGCGAAGGCGGTGATCAGCGGGATCACGAGGCGCTGGCCGAGGCGGCTGGTCATCACCCGGTAGTAAAGGCCCAGATCTCCGGGCCAGGGATAGGTCGCCCCCGCCAGCAGCACGATGGCGGCGGGTGCTTGCGGCGCCTCCTCTAGGTCCGCGGCAAGCGCCCAGGCCATGGCCACGGCGCCGCCATAGCTGTGGCCGACAAGGATCGGCGCCGTCAGGCCCAGCGTGCCGGCCGCCGCGCGCAATGTGTCGGCCTGCGCGACGGGGCTTTGCGGATCGGTCGGGTGTGGGTCGGAATGGCCCATCCCCGGACGGTCGAAGGCGGTGACGCGATACTCCCCCGTCAGCCGGTCCATCAGGTCGAAGGTGAAATCGCGCAGATTACCCGAAGCGCCGTGGATCAGCACCAGATCCGGGCCCGCCCCGCGGGTGAGCGCGTGGACGCGGGCGCCGTTCACCGACAGCAGGACGCCCTCGGGCGGATAGCTGGCCTCGGCAGCCGCCTCGCGCGCGCCGGCGCGGCGATCGGTCAGCCAGACGAGCCCGCCGGCAGCGACCGCAAGCGCAAGCAGCGCCCAGATGAGGGAGGGTTGCAGCGTCATGGGGTATGCGGGCTCCTGCGGGCGGAATTGTTGCCCCTACGGTGACGCGCGCCGCGCCGCCGTCAAGGGCGCGCGGGCAGTTGCGTGGGGGCAGGGCGGAAGAGGGCTGAGGGCAGGACCGGCCTGTGGGCGCGCGCGGGCATGCTGCCCGACGCCGGGCCCGGGTCTGCGGCGCG